>JBBRHT010000005.1:0-25361 GCA_038222295.1 Lysobacterales bacterium | reverse complement strand
GGGCTGCGGAAGCTGGATTCCAGCGAATTCCAGTCCATCTCGCGCTGGCCTTCCGCCTCGAACACTTCGCGATCCAGGATGCCCTGGGACCGCGCAGCCGCGCGGATGGCATCGGCGCATTCGAGCACCAGCAGCGGTTCCGGACCGGCAACCAGGCAGGCCGGCGGCAGCGGATGCGCCTTGAGGTGCGCCTCCAGCCGGTCGACCTTCAGTTCCATGGGCTGCCTTCAGGCCGGATCAGGGAGCGACGGGGACCGGTGCTGGCACCTTCGCCGGGTCACGCGAGGCGGCATCGATGCGACGCAGGATCGAGGCGACCATCTCGCGACGCAGTTCCCGGCTCAGGATTTCGCGCTCGCCTTCGGTACCGGAGGAATTGGTCGGTACGGAGATGTAGTCGCGCGACAGCTCGACCACCTGCTGTGGCACCAGGTCGCTGCCGTCGGCGCGGTTGAGCACGAAGATCACCGCGTAACGCAAGGTGTATTCCTGCGCACGCCCCGCCTGGTCCACGGACAACGGCGTGCTGCCCCATCGCTCGGAGACGATGCGCAAGGTCGCCGCGCCGGTGGTGGCGCCCTCCGCGGCCGGCTTCGCGCCAGCGTGCTGCAGCGCTTCGGACAACGCCGTCGCCAATGGGCTGTACGGGTCCGGGGACACCACGCGCAGTGGGCCCAGGTCGCTCGGGATCGCCAGCGCGTCGCGCAAATGGAAGCCGCAAGCCGTCAGGGCGAATGCCAGCAGGACGAGGATCCATCCGCGCGTCAACATCGAAAGGGAGATCGGAAGTCTGGTCATGCGGGCAGTCTGGCGGACACCGGTCAGGCGGGCAAGCGTGGCTTGCCCGGTCGTCAGCCGGCGACGATGTTGACGATGCGACCGGGCACCACGATGACCTTGCGGACCGTGAGCCCTTCCAGGAATCGCGCGACATGCGGCTCGCGCAGCGCAGAGGCTTCGATCACGGCGCGATCGGCGTCGGGAGCGGCCTCGATCGTGCCACGCAACTTTCCATTGACCTGCACGGCCAAGGTGAGCGTGTCGCGGACGAGCGCGGCAGGATCGGCTTGCGGGAACGGCACGTCCTCGATCAGCGTTTCGCCATGCCCCAGCGCCTGCCACAGCGCGTGGCTGACGTGCGGCGTCACCGGATTGAGCAGCAGCACCATCATCTCCAGCGCCTCGTGCCGAACCGCGCGACCCTGCCCGCTCATGTCGTCGAACCGGGAAACGTGGTTCAGCAGCTCCATCAATGCCGCGATCGCGGTGTTGAAGCTGTGCCGGCGTCCGTAGTCGTCGCCGACCTTGCGGATGGTTTCGTGCACCTGCCGGCGCAATGTCGCCTGCGTGGGCGACAACGCGTTGCGGTCGACCGGCGGATGGTCGGGCTGGCCGACATGGGTCATGACTTCCCGCCAGAAACGACGCAGGAAACGCGACATGCCTTCCACGCCCGCTTCGTTCCACTCCAGCGACTGCTCGGGCGGCGCGGCGAACATCGAAAACAACCGGACTGTGTCGGCGCCATGACGATCGACCATCGCTTGCGGGTCGACACCGTTGTTCTTGGATTTCGACATCTTCTCGATGCCGCCGATATGCACGGGCTGGCCGTCGGACTTCAGCAGGGCCCCGGAGACATGGCCGCGCGCGTCGCGCTGGATGTCCACGTCCGCCGGGTTGATCCAGTCCTTCGATCCGTCGGCCGCTTCGCGATAGAACGTCTCGGCAATGACCATGCCTTGGGTCAGCAGATTGCGCGCAGGCTCATCGCTGCGGACGAGGCCTTCGTCGCGCAGCAGGCGGTGATAGAAGCGGAAGTAGAGCAGGTGCAGGATGGCGTGCTCGATGCCGCCGATGTACTGGTCCACGGGCAGCCAGTAATCGGCGCGCGCATCGACCATGCCGGTTGCGCCCGGCGACGTGTAGCGCGCGTAGTACCAGCTCGACTCCATGAACGTATCGAAGGTGTCGGTTTCGCGCTCGGCGGCCCCGCCGCACTGCGGGCACGTCGTCCGGCGCCATTCGGGGTCGGCCTTGATCGGCGAGCCGGTTCCCATCAGCTGCACGTCTTCGGGCAACACGACCGGCAGCGCTTCTTCCGGCACGGGCACCGCGCCGCAGGCATCGCAATAGATCACGGGAATCGGGCAGCCCCAGTAGCGCTGGCGGCTGACACCCCAGTCGCGCAGGCGGAAGTTGACGCGTCGCTCGCCACGCCCATCGCGCTCGAAGCGCTCGGCCAATGCCTCGAACGCCTGCTGGAAATCCATGCCGTCGAGGTCGCCGGAATTCACCAGCACGCCGCGCTCGGTGTAGGCGCCTTCCCCGGCGATGCGATGCTCGAACTCGCGCACGACCTGGACCGCGGCGCCTGCATCGTACAGCTCGATCGACGCCGCTTCGCCAAGCGCGCTGCGCATGGGATCGTCATGGCTTGCGGCATGCCGGCCGATGGCATCGATCGCATCGCGAACGTTCGCCGGGACGACGACCATCCGGATCGGCAGGTCGTAGGTGCGTGCGAATTCCCAATCGCGCTGGTCGTGGCCGGGCACCGCCATGACGGCACCGGTGCCGTAGTTCATCAGCACGAAGTTGGCGACGAAGACCGGCAGGGGTTCCCCGGTCACCGGATGCAACGCGCGCAACCCGGTATCCATGCCGCGCTTGGCCTGCGTCTCCAGCTCGGCCTCGGACGTGCCGCCCTGCCTGAGCTCGGCGATGAACGCCGCCAGCGCCGGATTGTCCTGCGCGGCGGCGATCGCCAGCGGATGCTCGGCCGCGATGCTGACGAAGCTGACTCCCATCAGCGTGTCCGGGCGCGTGGTGAACACCTTGAGTTGCCGCGGGTGCGCGGTCTCGTCGCCACCCTGGATGTCGAACGCGAACTCGAGGCCCTCGCTGCGACCGATCCAGTTGCGCTGCATCGTCTTGACCGAATCCGGCCAGCCATCGAGCGTATCCAGGCCATCGAGCAATTCCTGCGCGTAATCGGTGATGCGCAGGAACCACTGCGGGATCTCGCGCTTTTCCACCAGCGCGCCCGAGCGCCAGCCACGGCCGTCGATCACCTGCTCGTTGGCGAGGACGGTCTGGTCGACCGGATCCCAGTTGACGACGGAATTCCTGCGGTAGGCCAGGCCCTTCTTCAGCAGCCGCACGAACATGCGCTGCTCGTGCACGTAGTACTCGGGCCGGCAAGTGGCGAACTCGCGGCTCCAGTCGATCGCGTAACCCATCGTCTTGAGCTGCGCGCGCATGTGCTCGATGTTGGCGTAGGTCCACTTCGCGGGCGCGGTGCGGTTCTTGATCGCCGCGTTCTCCGCGGGCAGGCCGAACGCGTCCCAGCCCATGGGCTGCAGGACGTTCTTGCCGGTCATCCGCTGATAGCGGCTGATGACGTCGCCGATGGTGTAATTGCGCACGTGCCCCATGTGCAATGCACCGGACGGATACGGCAGCATGGACAGGCAATAGAACTTTGGCCTGGTCGCATCCTCCCGCACCTCGAACGCGCGGCTGTCCTCCCAGAACTGGCGGGCGGCGGATTCGACGGCGGATGGATCGTAGGCGACAGGCTCGGCGGACACGGGACGCACGCAACGGGGAAGACCCGGAAGCCTACCGCAGCCCACCATGGGCCGCCACGGCGACGGGGGCCAAAAGCGTGCAACAGCGCCCGGTGACCGCAGAGGCAGGTGGTTAGAATGCGGCGGCGCGACCCGCATCCATTGCATGCCAGTCGATCTCCGCCGCGCCCGCGAGCCCTTTCCTTCCAGACAACCTCATCGAGTCCCGCCATGCCCAGCCGACTGCCCGCTTTTCGCCAGCTCGCGATCCCGGCGCTCGCCGCGCTCGGGGTGGCAACCATGCTTCCCGTCCACGCCGGCGATCCTGCCGCGCCCGCGCAGTCGACGATGCTGCATTGCGGCCACCTGTTCGACTCCGGCAGCGGAAAGCTGCAGGGCCAGACCAGCATCCTCGTGCAGGGCGACCGGATCGCATCGGTTCAGGCCGGCAGCGCGGCGGCGCCAGCGGGCGCGCAGGTGATCGAATTGGCAGGCACCTGCCTGCCCGGGTTGATCGACAGCCACGTCCACCTGACGTCGCAATTCAGCGCGTCGAGCTACTCCGACCAGTTCCGCCTGAACCCGGCGGACTATGCGATCCGCGGCACCGCCTATGCGCGCCGGACCTTGCTTGCCGGATTCACCACGGTGCGCAACCTGGGCGACAGCGCAAACGAATCGATCGCGCTTCGCAATGCGATCAAGGCCGGCATCGTCGACGGACCGCGCATCCTGACCGCCGGCAAGGCGATCGGCTCCACCGGCGGGCATGCCGATGCCACCGATGGCTATCGCGCCGACCTGCGGGGCGATCCGGGACCGCAGGACGCCATCATCAACAGTCCGCAGGATGCATGGAAGGCGGTCCGCCAGCATTACAAGGATGGCGTCGACCTGATCAAGATCATGCCGTCGGGCGGCGTGCTCGATGAGAGTGCAAGCGCCGACAACTCGCAACTCACCGAAGAGGAATTGCGCGCGCTGGTGGCGGCGGCGAAGGACTACGGCTACGCGGTTGCCGCACATGCGCACGGCACCGAAGCCATCCGGCGCGCGGTGCTGGCCGGTGTCGACTCGATCGAGCACGGCACCTACATGGACGATGCCGACATGAAACTGATGAAGCAGCGTGGCACCTGGTACGTGCCGACCATCATCGCTGGCGACTATGTCGCGCAGAAAGCGAAGATCGCCGGCTTCTACCCGCCGCAGGTCGCGGCGAAGGCGGCCCAGGTCGGGCCGCTGATCCTCGCCACCGCCGGCAGGGCCTACCGCGCCGGCGTGCCGATCGCCTTCGGCACCGATGCCGGGGTGTATCCGCACGGTGACAACGCCCACGAGTTCGAGCTGATGGTGCAGGCGGGCATGCCAGCCGCATTCGCCCTGCAGACAGCGACGAAGAATGCCTCCAGGCTGCTTCGCATGGACAAGGACATTGGCAGCGTGGAGACCGGCAAGTACGCCGACATCGTCGCCGTGCCGGGCGATCCGACCGTCGACATCTCGCTGATGAAACAGGTCGACTTCGTGATGAAGGGCGGCCAGGTCTACAAGCAGCCATGACCGGCCGCGCCGCGCCGTGACGGGCGACTGGATCGGCTACCTGGCGGCGGCACTGACGACGTTGTCGTTCGTGCCGCAGGCGGCGCAGATCATCCGCAGCAAGGACACGCGCGGCATCTCGATGCCGATGTACCTGAGCTTCACCGTGGGTGTCGCCTGCTGGATCGGGTATGGCGTCGTCCTCGGATCCGTGCCGATGATCGCCTCCAACCTGGTCACCCTCGCGCTGGCGGCGACGATCCTCGCGTTGAAGCTGCGCTACGGTTGACGATCCCGCAATCACCTTCATGGGGCCTTGCAACCCCGGAATGCTAGCGTTGCCCGTGGTCCGTCTTCGCAACTCTTCCGCCCTGCCCGCACTTTTCCCACCCGGTGATCCCATGACCGAAATCATGCAAGCCTCGTACGTCTTCGACGCCAACGCGGCCAATTTCGAGGCCGACGTCCTCAAGCAATCGTTGACGGTGCCGGTGCTGGTCGATTTCTGGGCCGCCTGGTGCGGTCCGTGCAAGCAGCTCGGCCCGATCCTGGAAAAGCTCGCTGCCGAATTCAACGGTGCCTTCCTTCTGGCCAAGGTTGACGTGGATGCCGAGCAGCAGATCGCCTCTGCGTTCCAGATCCGCTCCATCCCAACTGTGATGCTCGTCAAGGATGGGCAGCTGCTGGACGGATTTCCGGGCGCATTGCCGGAGGCACAGCTGCGTGAATTCCTGAAGCACCATGGCATCGAGCCGGCGCCCGCCGTCGAGGAACCGCCAGCCGAGGAAGCCGCGCCGCCCGTGGATCCGCATGCCGAAGTCATGCGCCTGCGCAAGGCGATCGAGGCCGCGCCCGACCAGGCAGCGTTGCGCCTGGACCTGGCGCTTGCCCTGCTCGCCGCCGGCGGCGCGCATGAAGCCGAACAGTTGCTCGACGCACTCCCGGCCAACCTGGCCACCGACGAGCGCGCGGTGAAGGCACGCACGCAACTGGGGTTTTCCGCGCTCCTGCGCGATGCACCGCCGCAAACGATCCTCGAGGCCGCGATCGCCGCCGACCCGGACGACCTGCGCGCACGCCACCTGCTGGGTGTCCAGCAGATTGTTGCTGGCGATCCCGAAGCCGGACTGGAGCAGTTCCTCGAAATGCTGCGGCGCAATCGCGGGTTCGACAACGGCCTGCCGAAACAGGCGCTCCTGGATGCATTCCGCATCGTCCAGGACGATGACCTGGTGGGACGCTACCGTCGCAGGATGGCATCGTTGCTGCTGGTGTGACACCCAGGGCCGGGGGCCCCCTGCCGGCGTTCACCCGGCCCTTGCCCAGCGTATGCTCGCGCTGCAATCTGGAAAGCCATGTCCAACCCGTTGCCCGACAGCGATATCGACGCCGCCATGCCGGAGATCGCCGGCTACCGGTTGTCGCGCGTCATTGGGCACGGCGGCATGTCGACCGTGTACCTGGGTGAGCAGGCGTCGCTCGAGCGCGAAGTCGCCATCAAGGTCATGCTGCCCGAGGCGCTCGCCGACGAGGTCAGCCGTCGCCGCTTCGAGAACGAGGCCCGCACCATCGCGCGACTCGAACATCCGCACGTCGTCGGCATCTTCGAGATCGGTCGCACCCGCGACGGCCTTCCCTATTACGCGATGCCATTCCTGGCGCACGGCCACCTTGGCCAGCGCGATTTCACCCAGGACGGCCTGGACAATGCGCACGCGCGCGTCCGCGCGATCCTGCATGCGTTGCTGACGGCACTGGACTACGCGCACCAGCGCGGCGTCGTGCACCGCGACGTCAAGGCCGAGAACGTCCTGTTCGACGAGGCCGAGCGCCCGCTGCTCGCGGATTTCGGCATCGCCTTGCGTCGCTTTGGTCCACGGGTCACGACAGCGGGCATGGCGGTCGGCAGCACGGCCTACATGGCACCCGAGCAGGCGCGTGGCGAAGAAGTGGATGCGCGCGCCGATCTCTACAGCGTCGGCGTGCTGGCGTGGGAAATGTTGACCGGCCGGCTGCCCTTCATGGCCGGCGATGCACTGTCGATGGCGGTCATGCACGCGCAGGATCCGATCCCGCGATTGCCGCGCTCGTTACGGCACTGGCAGCGATTCCTCGACAAGGCGCTGGCGAAGTCACCTGCGCAGCGCTATCGCAGCGCGCGCCAGATGCGCGAGGCGCTGGATCGCGTGCCGCGTCGCAGCGGACAGCCGCTGGTCGTCGCCCAGGCGAGGTTGCAGCACGGCATCGAACAAGTCCGGCGTTGGCCGAAGACGGCATGGTTGATCCTCGTGCTGGCGATCGCCGCCGTGACCGGCCTGGTCTTGCGGCAGACCGAGCAAGTCCCCGGATCGTCCTTCTTCCGCGCACCTGCCTCCGTCAACCGCGACCTGCCACAGCCTGGCGAGCCAACCGGCATCGCCGTGACGGCGACAGACCCCGGCACGCAGATGTTGCGTCCACTCCCCGTGTCCCCGGCAGAGCGCTGGGACGTTGCGGCCGAAGAGCAATTGCGCCAGCAGAACCTGACCGCGCCGGCCAACGCCAACGCCTACGACAGCCTTGTCGCCGCGTGGAAGCTCGATCCGGGGCATCAGCGCCTGGCCGCGGACATCGGGCGGTTGCTCGACGCACTCGGCGCACAGGCCGATCGCAACCTGCGCTCGGGCAACGACCGACGCGCCAAGGATTACCTGCAGCACGCCAACCAGCTCGCTGCGCAGACCCACCAGGGCGACAGTGCAGGCATGTCGAAGCTGCGCGCCGGCGTCGCCAGCGCACTGGACGACCGCATCGGCGATGCGGAGAAAAAATTCAATCGCGCTTCCGCGCTGGCCGCCGTCGAAACCGCGCGCGACCTCGACGTGGCACCCACCACGATCGCAGCCTTCGCCACGCGTGCGCAGCGCATCCCGGGCGCTGGCGACAAGCTCCCCGGCGACGAGCACATGCGCCTCGTGCGGGTTGGGGACAGGATCATCGCCGCCGCCACCAGTGACGTAAGCCGCGCGGACTACGCCCGTTTCACCTTTGCCACCGGTCGCCCCGCATCTCTGTGCCGCGAGCGCACGTCACTGCTTCGCCTGCTGGCGCCGCGATCGTGGAAGGAGCCCGGCTTCGCCCAGTCGGCCGCGCATCCCGTGGTGTGCGTGTCCTGGAGCGACGCCGCGGCGTACGCAAACTGGATGGCCCAGCGCAGCGGACATCACTATCGCCTGCCGACCGACGCCGAAGCGCGCGTGCTGCCCAATGCCGGTGCGGCGACGCCAGTCTCCACCTGGCTTGAGGAATGCACCGCGGGATGCCGCCAGCGGCTGGCGACCGGCCGAAGCTGGCGCGGCACATCGGGAACGCGCGGGCTTGATGCCAGCCGCGGATACGATGACGTCGGCTTTCGCCTGGTGCGCGACCAATAATCGCCGCGGGACCCGCGCACGGCGGTGTCCACTATAGAATCCGCCGATGCCCGATCCCGTCACGACAGCCGCTGCGCCGCCGCGCGCCCATGCCAGCTTCCAGAAGGTGTTCATCACCGGACTGCTGACCTTGTTGCCGTTGTGGCTGACGTGGGTCGTGGTCAAGTTCGTTTTCGTGCTGCTGTCGGACATCAGCCGTCCGCTGATCGGACCCCTGCTCCTGGACCTCTCGCTGGGGAATCCCGCCCTGCACTGGCTCGACCAGTTGTGGGTGCAGACAGCGCTGGCATTGCTTGCCACGCTGGTGGTCATCCTGTTGTCCGGGCTCATGGCGCGTCGCGTCATCGGGCAACGGCTGCTGCGCTGGTTCGAAGTGCTGATCGCGCGCATCCCGCTGGCCAGCACCATCTACGGAAGCGCACGCAAGCTGCTCGACATCCTGCAGACGCAACCCGACGGCACCCAGCGCGTGGTGCTGATCGACTTCCCGCACAACCAGATGAAGTCCGTCGGATTCGTCACCCGCATCCTGCGCGAGCAGGGCACGGGTCGTGAACTCGCGGCGGTCTACGTGCCGACCACGCCCAATCCGACGTCGGGGTACCTCGAGATCGTGCCGGTGGAAAAACTCACGCCGACCGACTGGACCGTCGACCAGGCGATGAGCTTCATCATTTCCGGCGGCGCCGTTGCGCCCGACACGATCCCGTTTTCGCCAAGTCGCCCACTGGTCGTGGATCCGCTGGCTTGAGCGCGGGACCGCTGCACGACCGCAGCACGCGGTTGTTCATCGCAATGGCGGCATTCTTCTGCGTCAACGCCGTGCTGGCGGAATTCACCGGCGTCAAGATCTTCGCCCTGGAGGACACGCTCGGCATCGCGCCGCTGCAATGGAACCTGTTCGGCCAGACCGGCTCGCTGAATTTCACCGCCGGCACGCTGTTGTGGCCGATCGTGTTCATCATGACCGACACGGCCAACGAGTATTACGGTCGACAGGGCGTGCGCTTCATCAGCTGGCTCGCGGCGGGGCTGATCGTCTACGGGTTCGCGTTCGCCTTCATCGCCATCCACCTGGCGCCGGCCGCGTGGTGGGTCACGGTCGTCAAGGACCAGGGCGTTCCCGATTACCAGGCCGCATTTGCCGCCGTGTTCGGGCAGGGACTGTGGACCATCTGGGGCTCGCTGATCGCCTTCATGATCGGACAGTTGATCGATGTCAGCGTATTCCACCGGATCCGGCGTGCGACCGGTGAGCGACATGCGTGGCTGCGCGCGACCAGATCGACGGCCGTGTCGCAACTCGTCGACAGTTTCGTGGTGCTGTACATCGCGTTCGTGATCGGCCCGCAGCACTGGCCGACCTCGCTGTTCCTGGCCGTCGGCACACTCAACTATGTCTACAAGATGGGCGCGGCGATCGCATTGATTCCGCTGCTGTACCTGGCGCGTGCCGGCATCCACGCCTATCTCGGCCATGACCGCGCACACGCGTTGCGTGAGCTTGCAGCCAAAGTCTGAACGGTAACCGGCATGGGTCCGGCCGGCCGGCCGGCCGGCCTGCCTGCCAGTCGGCGCCGCGCGGGATGCATTCAGCGTGTGAGGGGCGCTCGGGTCATTGTCGCGTATGATCGAACTCGATCGCGATTTCGAGCCGCACCACCAATGCCAAGCTGCACCCAAGGCATGCAGCTGATACTCCAGCAGCTGGAGGTTGACGACGCCGATCCCGCGCGCATTGCCGATGCCGCGGTTTCGACGTTGCAGTGCATCGATGCGGCCTTGTCGCCCATCATCAGCCAGCGCGGGGTGGCGGCGCTGTATCGGCGCAGCCTGCATCTGGTCCGCGGCGAGTTTCCCTGGTTGCTCGATGCCCATGACGGCGCACAGCAACCGGACGGATTCGCTGCGCTCCACAGCGCGCTGTCGCAGCAGACGAATTCCATCGCGGTTGCCGGCACCAGGGCGCTGCTCGATACCTTCCACGAATTACTGGCCAGCCTGATCGGCGCGCCGCTGACCCAGCGACTGCTGCGATCCGTGTGGGACCACTCCTCAAGCGGCCATGCCGGACAGGACATTTCGCCATGAGCGACAAAGCAGCGATCAACCGCCTGAAGACCGGCGTGCCGGGACTGGACGAAGTGCTCGGTGGGGGCTTGCCGGAATTTTCCTTCAACATTCTTGCCGGGCCGCCTGGGAGCGGCAAGACGACGCTCGCCCACCAGATCATGTTCACGCTGGCCACGCCTGAGCGCCCCGCGATCTTCTTCACCGTTCTGGGCGAGCCGCCGCTGAAGATGCTGCGCTACCAGCAGCAGTTCGACTTTTTCGACAAGGAGGAAATCAACCGCTCCGTCCATTTCATCAATCTTGCCGACGACATGGCCTCGGGCGACCTCGCCAAGGTCCTGGCGCGCATTGTCGCCGCCGTCGAACAGCACGGGCCGGGATTGGTGTTCGTCGACTCGTTCCGATCGGTCGCCCTCGCCAGCCAGGCGGGGGGCGAATCCTTCCTGAACCTGCAGCAGTTCGTGCAGCAGCTCGGCATGTTGATGACGAGCTGGCAGGCGACGACGTTCCTGATCGGCGAATACTTCAGCGAAAACGACCCGAATCCGGTATTCACCGTCGCCGACGGCCTGGTCTGGTTGCGCCAGAGCGTGGACCGCAACTCGGTGGTGCGGAAGATCGAGGTCACCAAGATGCGGGGCCAGGCGTCGCTGACGGGAAAACACACGTTCCGGATGAGCAGCGCCGGAATCCAGGTGTTTCCACCGGCGCAGGTGGCCGTCGGGAGCCACCAGAATCTCGAGCCGCCCAAAGGCGCGCCGCTGCAGATGGGCATACCGGGGCTGGACGCAATGATGGGGGGTGGCTTGCCGCGCGGCTACTCCCTGCTGATCGCCGGCCCGTCCGGATCGGGCAAGAGCATCCTGGCGGCGGAGTTTCTGGCCGAAGGCGCCCGCCACGGACAGAAGGGCGTCCTCGCATCGTTCGAGCAACGTCCCGGACTGTCGCGCAACCGCGCCGTGGCCGACCTCATCGCCAGCGGCGATGTCGGTCTGGTCCGCGCACCGCAAACGGATCTGTCGGTCGACGAGATCACCACCCTGATCGTCAATGAAATCCACCGTCTCAAGGCGATCCGCGTCGTCCTGGACTCGCTGTCCGGCTTCGAACTGATGGTGGCGCCGACCTTCCGCGAAGATTTCCGCCAGTCGCTGTACCGGATGATAACGGCCCTGGCCACCACCGGCGTCAGCGTGCTGATGACATCGGAACTGGAGGACCGCTACACCGACCTGCGCTTCAGCCCATACGGGGCCGCGTTCCTCACCGACGCCATCATCGTGCAGCGCTATATCGAGGTCGACAGCCGCCTGTTGCGGATGATCGGCGTGGTCAAGGTGCGCGCGGCGGCGCATTCCGATGAGTTGCGCGAGTACATCATCGACGACGACGGCATCCGGATCGGCGACACGCTCGCCGGCTTCCAGGGCCTGTTCGGTGGCCGACCCAGGCGCCGCAGCGACACCGAAGGGTGCGACGATGTGGTCGACGGCTGAATCCGGCCCTGCAGGGAGCTCCCCGTGACCGTCCGGTCCGAGGGAGACCTGGCGATCGCGTCGGGCATGCTGGCCGTGTTGAACGACCAGGCCGATGACGTCCGCGCCGAACTGGCGCGGCTGAAGCAGCAGCTGGACGACACCCGGCGGGAGATCAACGGCGAGCGCGGCAGCCAGCTGCTGGAAGCCAACGAGCAACTGGTCGCCGCCGCGTTGCGCGCACACGCGATTGCCGATACCGCGGCCAGGACCATCGCCCAGCTGGTCAAGTTCAACCAGCGCGATCCGCTGACCCACACGCCCAACCGCGCCTTGACGCTCGAGCGCCTGGAAAACGCCATCGCCACGGCGCGGCGGCATGGCGCCTGCCTGGCGGTGTTGTTCGTCGACATCGACCAGCTCAAGGCGATCAACGATGCGATGGGCCACGCCGCGGGCGATGCCGCATTGCGATTGGCGGCGCGGCGGCTGGAATCGGTGGTCCGGGATACCGACACCGTGAGCCGCCACTGCGGCGACGAATACCTCGTGCTGCTGACGGACATCTCGCAGGCAAACGATGCAGCGGCCATTGCCGCGAAGATGCTGGCCGTACTCGCCACGCCGAGCGAGATCGGCAGCGACGTGGTCGGTCTGTCCGCGAGCATCGGCATCGCGGTCTATCCGCAGGACGGCCAGACCGCGAATGAACTCATCGCCGCAGCCGACGCCGCGATGCATGGCGTCAAGCGCCGCGGCGGTGGCGGCTTTGCCTTCCGCGACGCCACGCGGCAGCCGGACCCGCAACCGCAATGGGCTCCGGACCGTGCTCCAGCCCGGCCGCTGGTAGATCCCGTCGATCACGCATCGCCGCTCGACAACCTGCGCGAGGCCAACGAGCGGCTGGTCCTCGCCGCGCTCACCGCCCATGAACTCAAGACCCTGGCCGAGGAAGCCCACGGCCGGCAGATCAAGTTCATGGCGATGGTCGCCCACGAGCTGCGCAATCCGCTGACGCCGATCCGCATGGCCGCCGGGATGCTCAACATGCCGGGCGCGGACGAGGCCCGGATGACGCGCCTGCAGGACATCATCGAGACCCAGGTGACCCACATGGTGCGCCTCGTCGACGACCTGCTCGATGGTTCGCGCATCAGCACGGGCAAGTTGCGCCTGACCCTCGGCACGGTCGATATCGGCGCCATGCTGAGCATGGCCGCGGAAACCTGCCTGCCCGCGATCAACAGCCGAGCGCAGCAGTTCGTCGCCGAACTGCCCGCCACGGCGGTGTTGGTGCAGGGCGACGCGGTGCGCCTGGCACAGGTGTTCAGCAACCTGCTCGACAACGCCTCCAAATACACGCAGCGCGGCGGCAGGATCGGGCTCTCCCTGGTGCAGCACGACGGCACGGCGACGATCACCGTGTCCGACAACGGCATCGGCATCACGGCCGACGCGTTGCCCCACATCTTCGATCTGTTCGTGCAGGACCACGACGCGCTGGTCCTGCACAGTGGCGGCCTCGGCATCGGGCTGGCCGTGGCGCGGGAGCTGGTCGAAGCGCACGGCGGCACCGTCAGCGGCAGCAGCATGGGCCGACAGCAGGGCAGCATCTTCGTCGTCATCTTGCCGGTCGCACCGCAAACCTGACGACCCATCCAGTCGAACCAGCACGGCGCCAGGCGTCGCCGCGCTGATCCCATTGCTGCACCTGGCGCGCGTCGGGATTCACCCCTACCTGGGACACGATCGCGCGCGTGGAATGCAGGCACTGGCCGCAGAGGTCTGAATGGACTCACGCGCCCATCATGCTGCAATGCGACACACACCCTCCATTAAAGCGTGACTTACGTCACATAATCAGCATGCTGACCGGGCGCTGGGGTCGCTTTTCCCAACGAAGCGTGAACAGCCGCACCTTTTTGATACGTTGCTCCCAGCGGTCGAGGCCGCTCCCAAGCGCCGGTACCGGCGCTCAATCCATCTGGAGTATCCATGAAGCTCAATCTCATCACCGCCGCCGTTGCCGCTGGCGCCCTGCTGACGGCGTCGCTCGCCGCCAATGCGACCCATAGCTGGAACAACTACCACTGGGCGCGCACGTCCTCGTCCTTCACCCTGCAGACGCTCAACAGCACCGTCGCAAACGGCAATGCCAACTGGCCGCAGCTGCTGGGCCTGGCCGCAAGCGACTGGAATACCTCCACCAAGCTCGACCTGAACGTGGTGTCCTACGCCAACGACAGCACTTCGCGCAAGAAATGCTCTGCAGTCTCGGGCAAGATCCGCGTTTGCAATGCTTCCTATGGCCGCAACGGTTGGCTCGGCCTGGCGTCCATCAACCTGGACAGCAACGGCCACATCTCGCAGGGAACCGCGAAGATGAACGACAGCTACTCATCCAGCTGGACCGGCGACCCGAACGAAGCGCGACATGTGATGTGCCAGGAAGTCGGGCACACGTTTGGCCTGGACCACCAGAGCACGGATGGCAGCAGCCAGAGCACGTGCATGGATTATTCCAGCAGCCCGAACAGCACCCGTCCCAACGCCCACGATTACGACGAGCTGGTGACGATCTACTCGCACACCGACAGCTATAACAGCTTCAGCACCAGCGCTGCGTCGTTCACCAATGCACAGGCGGCCATGACCGGCCGCAACGGGCTTGGCACCCTGGTGCACAAGGATCACTTCAACGAGACGTACGTGGCGCCTGATGGCCATGGCGGCCTGTGGATCCACGACGTGATCCTCGCGCCCGGAAATGAGCACGTGAAGCTGTAATCGTCCGTCGCGTGACAAAAAACGCCGGAGCAATCCGGCGTTTTTTTTGCCCGTGCGATTTCTCAGCCGCCGGACGGCGATCGAGTGACGACGCCAGTCAACGGACAGTCGGACACGGGCCTCGGTGAGCCGACCTGATCGACGCTGATGACGCGCAGGTCGGCTGCGTTGCGCTCTCCCGTCACCCGGACGTAAACGGGGTCGTTGGCTTCGAGGCCTGCCGCATGCGCCTTGGTGTTGATCGCCGATTGGTCGGCGATGCGCCACTGCTCCTTGCTCCCGCAAGGCTGGAACGTTCCGTTACCCATGTACCAGCCGGCATACACCTGGCCGTTCCCGGCCGATACCGGGGGCGCCGTGCACGCGCCGAGGGCCATGGAAACGCCAAGCGCCAGTAACCAGCGTGGCCCGGTCCTATTCATGCTGCCTCCATCGTGGACAAAGTTGATGATCGGGAGTATCGCGCCAGTCATGCAGGAGACCAACATGGGCGAGCGAAGTTTCCGGTTGCCGGTACTCTGGCCCTCGTTCCAGTCATTACTGGATTGAACGCGGCGACTGATGCTATTCCACTACCTTGCCGCCCACGGACCGGATTCCGTGCAGGGGTCACCGATCAGCTCTCATGCGATGCGCCACCCCTCGCGCGGGCCAATCTGCGTCGACACAACATGCGATAGGCCGCCGGAATCACCAGCATCGACAGCAGCGGCGCGGTGACCATGCCGCCGATCATCGGCGCGGCGATGCGTTGCATGACTTCCGAGCCCGCGCCCATGCCGATGAACAGCGGAACCAGCCCCGCAAAGATCACCGCCACGGTCATCGCCTTGGGGCGCACACGCTGGACCGCGCCTTCGCGGATCGCATCGTCCAGTTCATCAAGGCCCGCCTGCGGGTTGGCGGCAAGCGTCCCTTCCCATGCGTTGCGCAGGTACAGCATCATGATCACGCCAAACTCGGCGGCGACGCCCGACAGCGCGATGAAACCGATCATCGTCGCGATCGACACGGCATGCCCCAGCAGCCAGATCAACCAGATGCCGCCCACCAGCGCCAGTGGCAGGCTGAGCATGATGATCGCGGCTTCCCCAACACGCCGGAACACCAGGTAAAGCAGCAGGAAGATGATCGCGAGCGTCGCGGGTACCACCCACTTGAGCCGCTCGGTCGCGCGCTGCAGGAATTCGTACTGGCCGGACCATCCGATCGCGTAGCCAGCCGGGAGCTTCATCCTCTGGTTGACCGCCTGCTGCAGGTCGGCAACGACCGAGCCCAGATCGCGACCGGTGACGTCGACATACACGTAGCTGACCAGGCGCCCGTTGTCGCTTTTGAGCATGGGTGGGCCGGCGCTGAGCGACAGCTGCGCGACCTGCTCCAGCGTCAACTGCACGCCGCCCGGGGCGACCAGGGGCAACGTGGCCAGCGCACCCAGCGAATCGCGCTCCTCCCGCGGATACCGCAGCACGATGGGGTAGCGCTCGCGACCTTCGACGGTCTCCCCGATCGGTTCGCCGCCGACGACGGTGGAGATGAGTCGCTGCAGGTCGCCCTGGCTGAGTCCGTAACGCGCCGCGACGCCGGGACGGATGGTGACGTCGACATAGCGTCCGCCAGTAATGCGCTCGGCAAGCGATGAAGTCACGCCGGGGATGGTTTTGGCGATCTGCTCCACTTCATCGGCCAGGCGCGCCAACACCCTGATGTCGGGTCCCGATACCTTGACCCCGATCGGACTCTTGATGCCGGTGGCGAGCATGTCGATGCGATTGCGGATCGGCGGCACGAACAGATTGGTCAAGCCGGGAATCCGCACGGAGCGATCCAGTTCCTCGCGCAGCTTGTCCATGGTCATCCCGGGCCGCCATTGATCGCGCGGCTTGAACGTCACCGTGGTCTCGAACATCTCCAGCGGCGCAGGATCTGTCGCCGTGTCGGCGCGCCCGGCCTTGCCGAACACGTGCGCGACCTCCGGCACGGTCTTGAGCATGCGATCGCTGAGCTGCAGCAACTCTGAAGCCTTGCCCGCCGACAAGCCGGGCAGCGCAGTCGGCATGAAGAGCAGCGTGCCCTCGTCCAGCGGCGGCATGAATTCGCTGCCAAGCCGCGAATACGGGATCAGCGTCAGCAGCAGCATGACGCCGGCAATGGCGAGGGTCAGGACCGGTGCGCGCAGCACCTTGTCGAGCACTGGCCGATAGCCCGCGATCAGCGCGCGGTTGAGCGGATTCTCAGCCTCCGGCCGGATGCGACCCCGGATGAGGTAACCCATCAACACCGGTATCAGCGTGACCGACAGGCCCGCTGCAGCTGCCATCGAATAGGTCTTGGTGAAAGCCAAGGGTGAAAACAACCGGCCCTCCTGCGCCTGCAATGCGAAAACAGGCACGAACGACAACGTGATCACGAGCAGGCTGGCGAACAGCGCCGGCCCGACTTCCGTGGCGGATTCGGCCATCAGCGCCCACCGCTCCTCGCCGGCAGCTTCGCGGCCATGCGCGTCACGCCAGTGTTCCAGGTGCTTGTGCGCGTTCTCGATCATCACCACCGCGGCATCGACCATGGCGCCGATCGCGATCGCAATGCCACCCAGAGACATCAGGTTGGCACTCTGCCCCTGGTAGCGCATCACGATGAAGGCGGCCAGGACGCCCAGCGGCAGCGTGATCACCGCCACCAGGGCCGAACGCAGGTGCCACAGGAACAGGGTGCAGACGAGCGCCACGACCAGGAACTCTTCGCCGAGCTTGCGGCTGAGGTTGCGCACGGCTTCCTTGATCAGCCCCGAGCGGTCGTACACCGGCACGATCTCCACACCCGCCGGCAGGCTTGTCTGCAATTGCCGTAATCGGGCCTTGACCGCCTCGATCGCGGCCAACGCATTCTTGCCGGTCCGCAGCACGATCACGCCGCCCGCGACCTCGCCCCGGCCATCGAGTTCGCTGATTCCACGACGGAACGTCGGCCCGCGTCGCACCGTCGCCACCTCACCGAGCAGGACGGGCACCGCATCCGCACCAGTCATCAGCGGCACCTGCTCGAACGCCCGCTGGCTGGTCAGATAACCCTCGCTGCGCACCAGCACCTCGGCCTCGCCCTGCTCGATCACCGAGCCGCCGGTCGATCCGTTGGCCGCCTGGATCGACGAGACCATCTGCGCAATCGTGATGCCGCGGGCGGCCAGGGCCTGCGGATCGGGCACGATCTGCCAGGCGCGTACCATGCCGCCGATGCTCGCGACCTCCGCCACGTCAGGGACGGTCTTGAGCTCGTAGCGCAGCAGCCAGTCCTGGATGGAACGCAGTTGGCCGAGATCGTGTCGGCCGGTGCGATCGACCAGCGCATATTCGTAGATCCAGCCGAGTCCCGTGGCGTCCGGCCCCAGCGCTGGACTGACGCCTTGCGGCAGCCGGTCACGCACCTGGCTCAAGTACTCGAGCACACGCGAGCGCGCCCAATACAGATCGGTCGCATCGTCGAACAGGATGTAGACGTAGGAGGCGCCAAAGAACGAAAACCCGCGGACCGCCTTCACGCCGGGAACCGACAACATGGTCGTCGTCAGCGGATAGGTGATCTGGTCTTCGATGACGCGCGGGACCTGCCCCGGCCATTCGGTCCGGATGATGACCTGCGTGTCCGACAGGTCCGGCAACGCGTCCAGCGGGATGCCGCGCAGGGACCAGATGCCGCCGATGGCGAGCAGCGCCGCCGCAATCAGCACCAGGCCGCGGTTGGCGATCGAGACGCGGATCAGCCAGGCGATCATGGTTGATCCGCGTCGGCCGCGTGCTTGTGGTCACTGTCCATCTGCGTGCCTTGCCTGGCTGGCATGCCCGATTTGGCATGAGCGCCAGGCATCGCGGGTCCTGGCGGCGTTGCGGTTGCAGGTGCGGGCGTCTTCCCTCGACCGGTATCCAGCCGCTCCAATGCGCCCGAAAGGCTCGCTTCCGAGTCGATCAGGAACTGGCCCGATGTGACAACGCGTTCTCCGCCCTGTAATCCCGCGAGGATCTCGGTGCGTCCATCACCGCTGCGTCCTGTCTGCACGCGCACGGGCTGGAAGCTGCCGTCGGCGGCAACCACGATGACGCGACTGTCGCTGCCGGTGGCAATCAACGCTTCGGTCGGGATCAGCGCCACGCTGTTGCCGCGTTCTGGCTGCAGTCGGAGTTCGGCGAACATGCCCGGCACCAGTAGTCCGTCGTCATTGCGCAGCACGATGCGCGCCCGCTGCGTTCGACTGGTCGGGTCGACCTGCGGCAGCAGCGTTTCGACCTGGCCTTCGTACACGCGACCGGGGACCGCACTGACGGATGCGACGACGCGCGTGCCCGGGCCAATGCCTTCGGTTCCCGCCTGGGGAATCGCCGCTTCAAGCCACAGCGTGCTGGTGCCGTTGATCCGGAACAACGGCGTGCCTGCCATCGCGGTCTGGCCTTCGCGCACCAGCACTTCGCTGACGATGCCAGCGCTGGGCGATCGCAGGACCACGCCGCCATCGCCGGCTGCACTGTTGCCCGACAGCCCGAGCACGCGCAGCCGCTGCCGCGCTGACGATCGCAGGCTGCGCGCATCGGCCGATTGGGCGAGATCCAACGCGCGCGATTCGGCAATCGCGCTGCTCCACTGCGGCGCCAGCAGCGTTGCCAGTGCCTGGCCACGACGCACACGTTCAAACGGTGCCTTGACGTCGAGATGAGACACGATGCCGTCCACCCGCGCACTCACGACCGATTCCTGGCGCAGGTCCCACGTCAGCGTCGCAGGAACCCGGACATCGGCGGACAGGCGCCCGGTCTGCACCCGCTCAATCCTGATGCCGACGTCCTGCTGCATGCCGGGGTCGATCCGCACGCCGCTGGATGCGGTCGAATCGGCGTATCTCGGCACCAGGTCCATGCCCATGGGCGATTTTCCGGCTTTCGGGAAATGCTGGCCCGGCGCCATCGGGTCGTACCAGTAGAGGACCTTGCGCGATGGACCGGAATCGGCCGCCATTCCAACGTGGGACGCAGCGGACCGGTTCGCCCACCAGTAGCCGCCACCCACCCCAACCAGCAGGGCCAACGTCACGGCAATCGTCGTTCTGCGATTCGTCTGATTCATTGTTGGGCCTCCCGATCGGGGAGCAGATACGCGAGCGCGGCCCATGCACGGCCGAGTTGGTCCAGCAGGCGCGCCTGGCCGACCTGCAACTCGATCTGGTCGCGGCGAGCGTCCAGCCACGGTTGC
The DNA here is from genome assembly GCA_038222295.1 of Lysobacterales bacterium. Taxonomy (GTDB): domain Bacteria; phylum Pseudomonadota; class Gammaproteobacteria; order Xanthomonadales; family Xanthomonadaceae; genus Cognatiluteimonas. Next base: position 5,261 of record JBBRHT010000005.1, on the reverse strand, counting down.
AGTTCGCCACCACCGCGATAGCCGGCCAGCGCCGTGCGTGCACGATCGGTCGCAAGCGGGAGCATCTCATCCTGCCGGCGCGCAACCTGCCTCCTGAGGCCGTTCCAATTCGCGAGATCCGCCTGCACGGACGCCAGCTGCGCACGCCGGGCGTCCTCGCGTGAGGCGGCAACGGCATCCAGCTCGGCGCGCCGCGCCGCGATCCCGCGATCCTGCCTGTTCTTCGTGAACAATGGCAGGCCGACCGCAAATTCGACCGTGAGCATGTCGCTCGCCTGCCCCTGTCGTCGTCCGTAAGCGGCGGTGACGCTCCAGTCCGGGCGTTTTTCAGCCGCAGCAAGCCCCACTTCCGCTTCGGCCCTGGCTTCGCGCGATTGCCATGGCAACAGCGGCCCCTGGCGATCGACGGACGACAACAAGGTCGTTTCGCCGGTTGGCAGCACCTCAAAATCGGGCGGTCGGCCTTCGATCGCCAGCGCATCGGGTGACGCGCCGGTCCAGCGCGCCAGTGCGCTGCGTGCAGCGTCCAGCGTTGCATTGGCCGCATCGATGCGATTGTCCAATTCCAACGCGGCCGCCTGCGCTCCCATCGTGTCCACCGCGCTGCCGGTGCCCGATGCAAGACGCGATCTCGATATCCTGATCGCAAGGACCGACTGTTCGCGCAGCGCCTGCAATGCGGCCAGTTCGCGCGTGGCTGCCCAGACGCCAATCCATGCTTCGGCAGCCACGCGGTGCACGGACAGCAAGTCGGCGACGGTAAGCGCGCGCGCCTCGTCCACCGCGCGATCGGCGACCACCTGGCGCGCCTCACGCTTGGCATGCGCAGGGAACTCCTGCATGACGCCAACACGCTGCATCGTCATCGCTTCGGCGCCCAGATCGAACGCATCGCCACCGGTCACGGGCAGGTTTTCGATGCCGAGGGTCAGCTTCGGATCAGGCAATGCTGCCGCGCGCGAGGCATCCTCGCGCGCAGCGACGGTCTGCGACCGACTCGCGGCCAAGCTCGGCGCGCGGTTGACCGCGAGGCGAACGGCCTCCTCGAAACCAAGGCTCCCGACACCTGCCGACGCCGGAGCCGACATCAACAGGACCATCATGGCAACGCCGGCCATGGCGGCCGATCTGCGCCGATCGCGCACGAACATGGAGAAGATCATGGAGCCTCCGGACAACGCATGACGGATGCCGCCAGTGAAGCGGCCGTGCACGACGATGTCCCTGATCTAGATCAGCAGGCTGCAGAAACGCAATCGGGGTGGCGGATCGGAACGATGGATCGACCCACGTGCGGTCGCCGCGAGCGACGCCAGGGCCGGCATCGGCAACGGGGCGAACAGGGTTGGCGGCAACGCCAGCGCAGGCACGACAGGCGCCGCGTGATCGGCAAGCAAGCGATGATCCGGTGCGCAATTCTCCGCGCACAACGCCGGATTCTCCTGCGTCTGCTGCATGTGCATTCCGGCGCAGCTTTCCGCCGTCGCCAGCGTGGTGGCGGGCATGCGCTCCAACGGGCAGGCATAGGCGGCCATCGCGACCTGCTGGAACAGCAGGCACGCAATGAGGCTCAGGAGAATGCGGGAAGCTGGCCGGCGGCGCCGTGTCATCGCCGTGATCCTACGCCTCGGCAGCGGCATGGGCAGCAGCCGCCCGAAGGGGGTGGTCCGCCGCGGCATTGCGCGCGGTTGCCAGCCGCAGGGCATTCGTGACCACCGACACCGAGCTCAGGCTCATCGCCAGCGCCGCGATCATCGGGCTCAGCAGCAGTCCGAACACCGGATACAGCACACCCGCCGCCAGCGGAACGCCGATGCTGTTGTAGAGCAGCGCGAAGCCGAGATTCTGCTTCATGTTGCGCACTGTTGCGTCGGAAATCAGCCGTGCCCGCAGGATGCCGCGCAGGTCCCCCTTGACCAGGGTGACCTTGGCGCTGGACATCGCGACATCGGTGCCGGTGCCCATCGCGATGCCGACATCGGCCGCGGCCAACGCGGGAGCGTCGTTGATGCCGTCGCCGGCCATCGCCACACGCCGGCCTTCGGACTTCAACCGCTGCACCAGCGCGGCCTTGTCGGCCGGACGCACTTCGCCGAGCGCTTCGTCGATGCCGAGCGTGCGCGCGACCGCATCGGCGGTCGCCTGTGCATCGCCTGATGCCATGACGATGCGCAGGCCAGCGGCGTGCAGCTCCTGCAGCGCGGCTCGCGTGCTGGCCTTGATCGGATCGGCGACGGCGATCGCCCCTGCAAGACGTCCGTCCACCACCAGGAAGACAACGCTCGCGCCTTCGTTCTGCAACGCCTCGACCCGCGTCGCCACTGCCGAAAGGTCCGCGCCGGATGCTGCCATCAACGCCGGGTTTCCCAGCGCCAGCAACTGCGCATCGACATGGCCACGCACGCCCATCCCGGTCACGGACTCGAAGCCCTCCACGGTCAGCAGCGACAATCCGCGTCGTTTGGCTTCGGCGATGATCGCCGCCGCCAGCGGATGCTCGCTGCCGCGCTCCAGGCTCGCGGCCAGCTGCACCACGCGGTCTTCGCTGAAGCCTTCGGCGACGAGCGCTTCGCGGAAGGCGGGGCGGCCTTCGGTCAACGTGCCGGTCTTGTCCACGACCAGGGTGTCGATGCGGCGCATCAGCTCGATCGCCTCGGCATCGCGAAACAGCACGCCAGCCTGCGCCGCGCGCCCGGTCGCGACCATGATCGACATCGGCGTGGCCAGGCCCAGTGCACATGGACAGGCGATGATCAGCACCGACACCGCATTCAACACGGCGTAGGTCCACGACGGCTGCGGCCCGAACAGGCCCCAGACGAAGAATGTCAGCACGGAGGTCGCCAGCACGGCCAGCACGAACCAGAACGCGACGCCATCGGCCATGCGCTGCATCGGCGCGCGCGAGCGCTGCGCCTGCGCGACCAGCTGCACGATATGCGCCAGCACGGTTGCCGATCCGACCTGGTCGGCGCGGATCACGAGACTCCCGGTGCCGTTGATGGTCGCGCCGATGACCTTGCCGTCGGGCGACTTCTCGACCGGCATCGGCTCACCGGTGAGCATCGATTCGTCGACGCTCGAATGCCCCTCCAGCACGGTGCCGTCGACGGGCACCTTTTCGCCCGGCCGCACGCGCAGCCGATCGCCAACGTGCACGTGCTCCAACGGGACATCGTCCTCGCTGCCGTCATCGCCGATGCGGCGTGCGGTCTTCGGCGCGAGCCCGAGCAGCGCCTTGATCGCCAACGAGGTTTTCGAACGCGCGCGCAACTCGAGCAATTGCCCCAGCAACGTCAGCGACACGATCACCGCCGCGGCCTCGAAATACACGCCGACGCGGCCGTGCTCGCGGAATGATGCCGGGAACACGCCAGGTACCACGGTTGCAACGACGCTGTAGACGAAGGCGGCGGCAATACCAATCCCGATCAGCGTGAACATGTTCGGGCTGCGATTGCGGATCGACTGCACGCAACGCTCGAAAAACGGCCACCCCGCCCACAGCACCACCGGCGCGCTCAGCACCAGCTCCAGCCACGTGCGCAGGGGGGTCGGCAACACCGTGACCCGGTGACCGAACATCGCCAGCGCCAGCACCACGATCGTCAGCGGCAGCGTCCACCAGAAGCGATGGCTGAAGTCGCGCAACTCGGGGTTGTCCTCCTCCTCCAGGCTGGGCATCTCCGGCTCGAGCGCCATTCCGCAGATCGGGCAGTTGCCTGGTCCTTCCTGGCGGATCTGCGGATGCATCGGGCAGGTGTAGATGGTGCCCGCCGGTGCAGGCGCCTGGGGCCCGGTCGTTTCCGGGGCGAGGAATTTCGCCGGATCCGCGACGAAGCGCTCGCGGCAGCGCGCCGAGCAGAAGTGGTACGCGTGTCCCTCATGGTCGGCGTGATGCGTGGTGCGCTGCGGATCGACCTGCATGCCGCAGACGGGGTCGATGACCGTCGACGCCGACTTGGCCTGTGGCTGTGCAGCATGCGTTGCGCAGCAATTCGGACCTGTCGCCTGCTGGCTTGATCCAGGCCGCGCGGGATGTTGGTGTGCGTTCATGGCGTTTCCTCCGCAAGTGCATCCAGGATCGGACATGTCTCCAAAGCGCCTTGACCAGGACATGCGTCGATCAGTGTTTTCAGGCCATTGCGGATACGGTCGAGTTCAGCGAGCTTGATTTCGACATCCGCAAGCTTGGCGACCGCTGCCGCCTTCATTGCAGCCATGTCGTCGTCGCGACGGTCTGACAACGCAAGCAGCTCGCGGATTTCGGCCAATGAAAATCCAAGCGCCTTGGCGCGACGGACGAAGCGCAGGCGCGCGACGTCGTGGTCGACGTAGCGCCGATAACCCGATTCCACCCGCAGGGGAACCGGAAGCAGCGCTTGCCGCTCGTAATAGCGCACCGTGTCGATGCTGACATCCGCCCGGCGGGCGAGTTCACCGATTTTCACTGGACCTCCGTAGCGGCCTCGTGGGCATGGGGGACAGTCTGCGCTCTGGACCATGGTCCAGAGTCAAGCATCGGCAGTGAAGACAGCATGCGCTGCGCCTGGACCACGTGGGCGGGTGAATTGCGCACCCCGTCACCCGTGGCCGCCACACGAACTCCATCCCAGCGGGCGATCAGCGGCGCCCGTGTCACCGTCCCCGTGCATGTCCCCTTGCCGCGGCCTGGCTCGTCCCCGCGTGCGGCGCACCGCTGATACGGGATTGTCTCAACTGTCCTGTGGTATCGATGTCCACACCACCTGGGTGATGCGCCAACCCTGGGCGGTCTTTTGCAGGGTCAGCGTCTCGCTGGTGAACAGACGGACAGGCTTGCCGTCCTGCGTGGTGCGGATCTCGCTGGTGCTGCCGACCATGGCCGTGTCGCCCATCGGCATCGAACCCAGCGACAGCGGCTTGACCTGCGCATCCTTGAGGAAGGCGATGTCCTCGCCCAGGTGGCCCGCGGCATATTCCGCACGCGACTGGGTTTTGCCGCCTTCGCTGATCGTGACGTCCGGCGCAAGCAATGCCAGGACGGTCTCGCGGTCGCCGCGTTTCAAGGCGACATGGAACGCCTCGGCGACCGCCTCCGCGGCGGGGACGGCCTTGGCGGACATACCGTCGATTGCGGCTGGTGCCTGGCTGCCATGCGAATGCATGTGGCTGCCATCGGCTGGCGCCTGGCCGGCGTCGGGCATCGCCATGCCCGGCATCTCGTGATGGCCTTCGGCATGGTCATCGCTTTCCCCGCCGGGGTGATGGTGACCGCCGCC
>JBBRHT010000004.1:0-26145 GCA_038222295.1 Lysobacterales bacterium | reverse complement strand
TCCACGCGACCGACAATCGTCGCCGCGGCCTTGCCACTGAGCTGCTGGTAGAGGATGGCGCGCGCCAGGGCATCGACCGGATCGAACGGCTTGCGCCAGCGCGCATCGGCGTCGATCGGGCCGATCGCCCGCATCCATTTGCCGAGTTTGCGGTCGCGCCGCGCCAGGTGCTCATGCGCCGCTTGCGTATCGAATCCGCGCGGGTGGCGAGGCATCGGTGGTTTCCCTATCGGCGCAGGAAAGCAAGGGTCATTGCCAGCCAACCGGCGATCATCAGCATGCCACCCAAGGGGGCCAGCGGCGTCGGCCACTGCGCCAGCGCAGCGCCGGCGAGGCTTCCGGAAAACAACACCACACCCGCGGCCAATGCTGCCAGCGCCCCTTGCCCGAGGCCGCGCGGCATCGAAGGAGCGAGTGTCGACAGCGCCAGTCCATGGCCGAACACGAACACCGCCGCCAACTGCAGCCTGGCCTGGGCCGGGCCCTGCGCCGCATGCGAGGCATAGGCAGCCAGCGCCACCGCGATCGCCGCCAACAACGCGCCGCTTGCGGCGAGCCAGGCGTTTGCACGGGGGATCCGCGGGGATGGCATCGCCATGTGCTGTCCGTGGTCGACTGAAGGCAGAACGCCGCGTCAGGGACGCGGCGTTCCGGGAAACATCCTGCGATCAGGAGTTACTTGAGATCCCAGTACACATCGAACTGGCCGTTCTCGGTGAACGCCTGGTCGATGCCGTCCTTGTAGACCTCGTACGGGCGATTGGTGGCTTCGTAGCCCTGCGTCAACGCCCATGCGCGCAGTGCATTGCGCACGTTCTCCAGTTCGGCCATGTAGCCGGTGTAGGAGGCGGTCGCGACACGGCGAGGCTGGGTCTGCACGTACTTGACCGGGCCCTGCAGCTTGAGTCCCGCAAGCGGTACCGGCGCAGCGCCTGCAACAGCAGTCTCACCAGCCTTTTGCACCGGCTGGGCGACATCGAACGTGTAGGTCTCACGACCCAGTTCGGTGGAGATGATGCGCATCGGCCCGGCGGCGACGAGGCCACTGGCCTCCATGGTGCGCTTGATCCACTCCATGTTGGCCTTCATCGACGCTTCGATCTTGTCGTTGTTGCGCTCGATCGAGCCGGCGTTCACCACCAGGAGGTTTTCGGCGGGCATGTCGACGGCACGCAGGTTGGCCAGCTTGCTGCCCTGCACCCGGTAGTCCACGTTTGGCACCGACGCCAGCATGTTGGACAGACGCTCCAGGCCCATCTTGATGTCGTCACCAACATGGCGCGCGACATACATGCCGGCGTAGCGACCCATCAGGTCCCAACCGTAATCGACTTCGTAGCGCTGCGAGATTTCCACGTTGCGGCCGAGGTGGCCGGTCGGACGGAAGCTGAACACCGTGCGCTTGTTGTCTCCGCGCTGCGGATTGGTGATGGCGTAGGTGATGCTTTTGCCGGGATCGGCGGCAACGATCTTCCAGCTGCCACTGCCGACGGATGGATCCTTGGAGACGTAATCCATGCGCGCACCGACGCCGGATGCGGGACCGGAGAACGTCAGCTGCATGCGCGGGTCGCGCAGCACCAGCGGGTTCCAGTCCTTGAAGCGGCGCAGGCTGTCGAGGGTGTCGTAGACGATCGTCAGCTTGCGATTGGTCTCGACCTTTTCACTCAGGTGACGGTTGGATGGCAGCACGAGGCCGATCACCAGGAACACCGCAAGGACAATCGCAAGGGAAATCAGCACTTCGATCAAACGGGTCATTCAATGTTCTCCGGGCCCACCCTGGCTGGGCCGGGGCGTAGACCTGCCATCGTAGCGCGCCTCCGGTAACCGTGCCAACGACATCGTTCCATCACGGAACTGCGCGGGTGCGAAACCCGCCTTGGGATGGCGCGACGGGCCGGCACGCCGCCCGTGGGTCTCGCCCACACGCGCAATGGGGCCTCGCCCATAGCCGCCCATGGACCGCCCGTGCCGGAGCCGGGGGCGGCCCTAGCGGCGCCGCCCGCAGCGGCAATCCGCCAGCACGCTCCGCTCCTAGACCAGCTGCAGCTCGAACGCCTTCAGCACCGCGCGCGTGCGGTCGCGGACACCCAGCTTGGACAGGATATTGGACACGTGGTTCTTGATCGTGCCTTCCGCCACGCCCAGCGAATTGGCGATTTCCTTGTTGGAAAATCCCGATGCCGCGCCGCGAGGGCCCTCACCTGCCGAGCCGTCCAACGCGCCGCCGCGCGCTGGGACACCCGCCTGCAGGCCTTAGACCAACTGCAGTTCAAACGCCTTCAACACTGCCCTCGTCCGATCCCGCACGCCCAGCTTGGACAGGATGTTGGACACGTGGTTCTTGATCGTGCCTTCCGCCACGCCCAGCGAATTGGCGATTTCCTTGTTGGAAAATCCCGATGCCATCAGCCGCAGGATTTCGGTTTCCCGATCGGTGAGCGGATCGGGCCGGTCCAGGCTGACGAAGTCGTTGCGCATGTGCTCAAGTCCCGAGAGCAGGCGCTGGGTCACCGCGGGTTGCACCAGCGAGCCGCCATTGGCCACGACCTGGATCGCGCCGACCAGCTGTTCGAGCGACACGTCCTTGAGCAGGTAGCCCTTGGCTCCGGCCTTCAGGCCGGCCAGCACCAGCTGGTCGTCGTCGAACGTGGTCAGGATGATCGTCGGCGGCAGCTCGCCCATGCGCGCCAGCGCCTGCAATGCCTCAAGCCCGGACATCGCGGGCATGCGCATGTCCATCAGCACGACGTCGGGCTTGACCTGCGGAATCAGTTCGACGGCCTGCTTGCCGTCGCCGGCTTCGGCGATGACCTCGATGCCCTCGGCAAGCGCCAGCAGCGACCGGATGCCCTGGCGCACCAGCGTTTGATCATCGACCAGACAGATTCGGATCATGCAATCGCTCCATGGAAAGCGCTGGTGGGAAATACGTGGATGGCGGTCATCAGCCTTGGGCGTCCGTGGCCAGGCCGGCCAGCGCCGGACCTGACGCCGGCCTTGCCTGCAGATCGGACACTGCGACGCCTTCGTCCAGCGGCAACTGGATATCCAGAGCGAAACCGCGACCGGGAGCCGCCTGGATGTCCACGCGGCCACCATAGGCGGCCAGTCGCTCGCGCATGCCGCGCAGCCCGTTGCCGATGGTGGCGGCGTCCGCCCCGCGACCATCGTCATGCGCGTGCATCCGGACCAGGCGGCCTTCCTGGCGGTAGTTCAGCCACAACGTCTGCGCCTGCGCATGGCGCACCGCATTGGTGATGATCTCCTGCGTGCAGCGCAGCAGCACGTGCGCGCGCTCGGGATCATCGAGCCGGAACGGCTGCGGCATTTCCATCTTGATGTCCAGGCCGGCGACGTGGTCTGCCAGCGGCAGCAGCGTCGCCTCCATGTCGATCGCATCGGCGTCGCGCAGGTGGCTGACCGCCTCGCGAACGTCGCTGAGCAGCAGCTTGGCGAGCGTATGCGCCTGGTTGACGTGTTCCTGCGCCTTGCCCTCGATCAGGTGGCCGGCGACCTCCAGGTTCAGGCTCAGTGCGGTCAGGTGGTGTCCGAGCAGGTCATGCAGCTCGCGGGAAATCCGCGTGCGCTCGTTGATGCGCGCGCTCTCGGCCAGCAGGGCGCGGGTCGCACGCAATTCGGCGTTCAGCTGGCGCTGCTCCTCGCGCGCCTGCGCCTGTTGCCGCGCGACCAGGCTGGTGACAAAGACGAAGCCCGAGAAGCCGGCGTACAGCAGCGACTGCATCAGGGCCTCCAGCCAGGACATGTCGAGCCAGCGCATGTAGACCGGCACGACGAGGAATTCGCTCAGCACCAGCCAGGCCACGCCAACCGGCAAGGCGAGCAGCCAGGGCAACACGCAGGCGGCAACCATCAGCAGGATGCTGCCCAGCCCGCTGGCGCTGAAATAGCTGATGGCGATGGCGCTGCCGGTCAGGACCATCAGCAGCACGTAGTCGAAGGCGCCGACCCGCCTTGTGCCCAGTCCGCGTGTCAGCCACCCGTAGCTGATGCCGAAGGCCGCGTAAGCCAGCCACGCCTGCCAGTCGATATGGGCCGTGACGGTGCCATCCTCTGCCAGCCCGCCCCCGGATGGCATGATCGAGAGCAGCAGCAACGGCATCCCGATCACCGCCCATGTGAACAGGCCAGCGTATCGCAGCAGTCGGCTATGGTTCAGGCGCGCGAACATCCCGCATCTTAGGCACAAAGGACCGCGCACGTAGCCCGACGAAAGTCATGGCCGCATGTGCCTGCAGCCCGCAGCGCGTGGCCCGGGCCGGGTTCGTCATGCGATAATCACGTCGCGCCGCCGTGGCAGCGCATCGTGGGATTCATGCTGATTCGAGCCGACGGGAGCCCGGAATGTCGATAGTCATCCGCGACGTGCGCGAGCACGAGCTGGATTCCGTCCTTGCACTCAACAATGCCGCCGGCCCCGCGATCCTGCCGCTCGATGCGGCCCGACTGCGCCGTTTCCACTCCGAAGCAGAATATTTCCGTATCGCCGAGCGTGATGGCGCACTGGCTGGCTTCCTGGTCGGCTTTGGTTCGGATGCGGGACACGACAGCGGCAACTTCCACTGGTTCCGCGAACGCCACCCGCATTTCTTCTACATCGACCGAATCGCGGTGGCCAGCCGTCGCCGCGGCGGCGGCGTCGGCCGCGCGTTCTACGCCGACGTGCAGAGCTATGCCGAATTGCGCTATCCGCAGATGGCTTGCGAAGTCTTCCTGGAGTCGGGCAGCGATCCCGCCCTGCTCTTCCATGGCAGCTTCGGTTTCCGCGAGATCGGGCAGCGCGTGATGCGCGATGCCCCCGGCGGCGGCGGCGGGGACACGCCCGGCACGGCCGGGCGGCGCGCGGCGATGCTGATGAAGGAGCTGTGCAGTTATCCGTGGATCCGGGAGACCTACGGTGAACAGTTGCCGGACGTGGACTGGATCATCCAGCCTCGCGCCGCGGCCAGCGTCGCACCGCAGCGCGCAACCGGGACCTGACGTGGCGTCCTCTCCCACGGCAGGCGTTGTCGACTACGAGCCCGCCGGCGAACTCAAGATCGGCCAGGTCGGCATCGCGAACCTGCGCGTGCGCACGCTGGATGTCACCAAGCTGGGTGCGGAAATGCGCGATCGCGTCGCGCGCGCTCCCAAGCTGTTTGCCCGTGCCGCCGTGGTCGTCGATTTCGGCGGACTTGCGGGCACGCCCGATGTCGCGTCCGCGCGCGCGCTGCTCGATGCACTGCGTGATGCAGGCGTGCTGCCCGTTGCGCTCGCCTATGGCAGCAGCGACAACGAGCAACTGGCGGTGCAGCTTGGCTTGCCGCTGCTGGCGAAGTTCCGCGCGCAGTACGAGCCGATGGGATCCACCGCCGAGCCCGCGGCAGCGACGGAAGTCGCAGCCCGGTCGCCGAAGGCCGTCGCGCCTTCCTCCTCGCCAACGACAGCCCCTCCCGCGCCCGCAAGACCTGCCGTCGGCGAGCCCGGGCTGGTCCAGACCGCGCCGGTGCGCTCGGGCCAGCAGGTCTATGCCGAAAACCGCGACCTCACCGTCGTCACTTCCGTCGGCGCAGGCGCCGAGGTCATCGCGGACGGCTCGATCCACATCTACGGCGCGCTGCGCGGGCGCGCGCTGGCAGGCGCGCAGGGCAATGCCAAGGCACGCATCTTCTGTCGCGAATTCCACGCCGAGCTCGTCGCGGTCGCCGGGCATTACAAGGTGCTGGAAGACATTCCCATGGAACTGCGCGGCAAGGCCGTGCAGATCTGGCTCGACCAGGACCAACTGAACATCGCTGCGCTCGACTGAGCGCAACAGCCCCACCAAGGAGAACTGTTTTGGCCGAAATCATTGTTGTCACCTCGGGCAAGGGCGGCGTCGGGAAAACCACCACCAGTGCAAGCCTGGCATGTGGCCTGGCGCGGCACGGCAAGAAGGTCTGCGTGATCGACTTCGACGTCGGGCTGCGCAACCTCGACCTGATCATGGGCTGCGAGCGCCGCGTGGTGTACGACTTCGTCAACGTGATCCACGGGGAGGCGACGCTCAGGCAGTCGCTGATCAAGGACAAGCGGTTCGACAACCTCTTCGTGCTGGCTGCCTCGCAGACGCGCGACAAGGACGCGCTGACCAAGGAAGGCGTGCAGAAGGTGCTCGACGACCTCGCCGCCGACGGATTCGAGTACATCGTTTGCGATTCACCCGCCGGCATCGAGAAAGGCGCGTTCCTGGCGATGTATTTCGCCGACCAAGCCGTGGTCGTGGTCAATCCCGAAGTGTCGTCGGTGCGCGACTCCGACCGCATCCTCGGCCTGCTGGCGAGCAAGACCCGCCGCGCCGAGAACGGCGAGCGGGTCAAGGAACACCTGCTGCTGACCCGCTACAGCCCCGGACGCGTGGAAGGCGGCGAAATGCTGTCGATCAACGATGTCGAGGAAGTCCTCGGGCTCAAGACGATCGGCGTGATCCCGGAGTCCGGCGACGTCTTGAACGCATCCAACAAGGGCGAGCCGGTGATCCTGGACATGGAATCGCCAGCCGGCCAGGCCTATGACGACGCCGTCGCCCGACTGATGGGCGAAACAAGACCGATGCGGTTCACCGAGGTCGAGAAAAAGGGCTTCTTCAGCAAGCTCTTCGGGGGCTGAGCATGGGCCTGTTCGATTTCCTCAAGGTCAAGAAGAACACCGCCTCCATCGCGAAGGACCGGTTGCGCATCATCATCGCGCAGGAACGCAGTGCGTTCGGCGGCCCCGATTACCTGCCCTTGCTGCGCCGGGAATTGCTGGAAGTGATCCGCAAGTACGTCAACGTCGACGTCGACGCGGTCAAGGTCGACCTGGTCAAGGAAGGCGACCACGACATGCTCGACATCTCGGTGTCACTGCCGGACCGCGCGTCCGCGGCCTGACGGCCCTGTGGGAGCGGCGTCGACCGCGAGCTCTTCCATGACCGGCGAGACGATCGCGGCTGGGGTCGCACCCGCAGCCAACAACGTGCTGCTGCTGCGCGACATCGCCTTCGACGATGCCGCCGCCCTGCTGTCGCGCTACGCGTTGCAACTGCAGTTGGTCGCTGGCGGCGCACCGATCCCTGGCAGCTACTGGGGTGAACCCGAAGCCGGGATCATCGGCACGACGGTCCATGTGCGCGGCGACACGCCGGTGCATTCGCTGCTGCATGAAGCCTCCCACCTGATCGTGCTGGATCCGGCGCGACGCGCTGCCGTGCATACCGACGCCACGGATTCGATCGCAGAAGAAGATGCCGTCTGCGTGCTGCAGTCCCTGCTCGGCGATGCCCTTCCCGGCGTCGGTGCCGATCGCATCCTGGCCGACATGGATGCCTGGGGCTACACCTTCCGGCTCGGGAGCGCACGCGCATACGTGCGCACGGACGCCGAGGCTGCGTGGCAATGGCTGGTCGACCGCGGCCTGCTCGATGCCCGACGCAAGCTGGTCCTGCCGGATGCCCCCCGGCTTGCACCCACCGGCGGCCAGCACTAGCCTGCGGTGAACAAGCGCTGTCGCGCTGGGAAGGGATCCGCCGTGAAGCCTCGCCACGTCCTGTTCGTGCTCGCCACCGCTGCCAGCGTGCTGTCGTTGTCGTCCTGCAAGCGCACGCCATCGGCCTCCGGGGCCGGCACGCCGAGCGCCACCACGACAACACCAGCCAACGAGACGCCCGATCAGTTCATCGCGCGCGTCAACAACGAATTCCGCGCGTCCTATGCCGAACTCAGCGCGGCGCAATGGATCTCCTCGACATACATCACCGACGACAGCGAGCTTGTCGCCGCCAAGGCCAACGAGCGCTGGCTGACGCAGCTCAATGGCTGGATCGCACAGGCCCGGCAGTACGAAGGACAGTCGATGTCGGCGGCGACGGCGCGTTCGATCATGCTGTTGAAGCTGATGACGTCGATGCCGGCGCCACGCGATCCGCAGCGCCTTGCCGAGCTGACGCGCATCGCCAGCAAGATGGAAGGCATGTATGGCGCCGGCAAGTACTGCAAGGCGCCTGGCGACCCGACCAGCTGCAGGACGCTCGGCGAGCTGGAGAACGTGCTGCGCGGCAATCGGGATTACGACGCGCAGCTCGGTGCGTGGAACGGCTGGCACACGATCGCCCCACCGATGCGCAAGGACTACGTGCGCTTTGTCGAACTGGTCAATGAAGGTGCGAAGGACATGGGCTTTGCCGATGCAGGCGAGGTCTGGCGTTCGGGCTACGACATGCCGCCGCAACGCATCGCCAGCGAAACCGACCGCCTGTGGGGACAGGTCAGGCCGCTGTACGAGCAGCTGCATTGCTATGCGCGCACCAAGCTGGATGCGAAGTACGGCAAGGAGCATGGCGAGGTCGCCGGGCGCATGCTGCCTGCGCACCTGATGGGCAACATGTGGCAGCAGGACTGGAGCAATCTGTGGGATCTCCTGCAGCCCTATCCGGGCGCCAGCAGCCTGGACATCACCGGCGCACTGCAGCGCCAGTACCAGCAGGACTACAGCACCGGACTGGCCAGCCACGCCGGAGCCCCGGGTCCTGCGGAACTGGTGGAGATCGAGCGCGCCGCACAGTTGGATACCGCACGGCAGATGGCTACCCGTGCCCAGGATTTCTACACCTCGCTGGGCATGCAGAAGCTGCCCGCCAGCTACTGGACGAAGTCGCAATTCATCAAGCCTCGCGATCGTGACGTGGTCTGCCATGCCAGCGCCTGGGACATGGACATGGCCGGCGACGTGCGCACGAAGACCTGCATGGAGCCCAACGAGGAGTCGTTCACCACGATCTACCACGAGCTTGGGCACGTGTATTACTACCTGGCGTACAACAAGCTGCCGCCGATCTTCCAGCAGGGCGCGCACGACGGCTTCCACGAGGCGATCGGCGACACGATCGTGCTGGGGATGACGCCCGACTACCTGCAGTCGGTGGGCCTGGTCGATCCCCAGCCGCAATCGCGCGAAGCCCTGGTCAACGCGCAGATGCGCATGGCGCTGGCCAAGGTCGCGTTCCTGCCCTTCGGGATGATGATCGATCGCTGGCGCTGGGGGGTCTTCGACGGCTCGATCAAGCCGGAGTCCTACAACGCGAACTGGTGGGCGTTGAAGGCCAGGTACCAGGGCGTTGCTCCGGTGCAGCCGCGCGGCGAGGACGACTTCGACCCCGGCGCCAAATACCACGTGGCCGGCAATACGCCGTACACCCGGTATTTCCTCGCCGACATCCTGGAGTTCCAGTTCTACAAGGCACTGTGCGACGCGTCCGGGTACAAGGGTCCGCTGTATGCCTGCAGTTTCTACGGCAGCAAGGCTGCCGGGCAGAAATACCAGGCCATGCTGTCGCGCGGCGCGAGCCAGCCGTGGCAGCAGACCCTCAAGCAGCTCACTGGCGGGGAGTCGATGGACGCCGCGCCGATGCTGGAATATTTCGCGCCGCTGCAGGATTGGCTGAAGCAGCAGAACGAAGGCCAGATGTGCGGCTGGGATCCGACGCCGCGCGCGGCGGCCGCTACTCCGGCGGCATCCGCGTCGACCACGACACCGGCTCCGGCGCGGACGCCTTCGCCGGTGAAGCGCGACTGATCCACGCGCGGAGGCAGTGGCGACGCCCGGAGCGCGGACACCGCGCCCGCAATCGATGGATACTCGACCGATGAACCACACCGCATCGGGCAGCGACCTCGCACCCCAGCCACTGGACCACGCCACTGCCCTGCCCGCGCACTACTACGTCGATGCGGCGATGCCTGCGCTGGAGCGTCGCGCGATCTTCGACCGCGGCTGGCAACTCGTTGCGCACGTGTGCCAGCTGCGCGAGCCCGGCGATCACGTCATCGCCGATTTCGCCGGCCTGCCCGTGCTGGCCGTGCGCGGCGCCGATGGCGCGGGTGGTCCCGGTGATATCCGCGTGTTCCACAACGTCTGCCGGCATCGCGCCGGACCGATCGCCCAATGCGACGGACTTGCCGCGAAATCATTGCGCTGCCGCTACCACGGCTGGACGTACGCACTGGACGGGCAATTGAAGTCGGCGCCGGAGATGTCCGCGACGCCGGACTTCGACGTGAGCCAGGTGCGCCTTCCGCAATTGCAGGTGCGCACCTGGCAGGGACTGGTGTTCGCGGCCGTCGACGCTGACACGGCGTCGTTCGATGCGCTCGTCGCCGGCATCGATTCCCGCATCGGTGCGCAGCGCGGCCTCGCCGACTACGGCCACCACCATCGTGTCGGCTACGAGCTGGCCTGCAACTGGAAGGTCTATGTCGACAATTACCTGGAGGGCTACCACGTCCCGCACGTGCATCCGGAGCTCAACCGGATGCTCGATTACCGTAGCTACGTCACCGAGATCGCCGGACTGCACTCGTTGCAGTGGAGTCCGCTGGAGAGTAGTCCCGGCCTGTACGGCAATGGCGATGCGCTGTACTACTGGCTGTGGCCGAATACCATGCTCAACATCCTGCCCAGACGCCTGCAGACCAACCGCGTGGTGCCGCTGGCGGTGGATCGCTGCCGGATCGAGTTCGATTTCTATTACCCCGTCGACGAATCCGACGAAGCGCGCGCGCGACGCGAAGCCGACCTCGCCTTCAGCGACCTCGTGCAGCAGGAAGACCTCGGCATCTGCATGGATGTCCAGCGCGGACTGGCGTCGGGTTCGTATGTCGCCGGCCGCTTGAACCCCTTGCGCGAGAGCGCCGTGCACCATTTCCAGGAACTGCTGCGTCGGGCGTATCGCGATGCCTGATCCGGCCTGGCTCCCGCAACAGCTCGCTTTCCGGGGAACCGCATGACCGCACCAGACATTGCAACGGATGCTGGAGCCCGCGCGGCAGCCCGCCCGCTCGGCCTGTGGTCCGCGACCGCGCTGGTCATCGGCAGCATGATCGGCTCAGGTGTGTTCCTGCTGCCGGCATCGCTGGCGCCATTCGGTGCGTCGAGCCTGCTGGGTTGGGGCATCACCCTGTTCGGTGCGGTGCTGCTGGCGTTGACCTTTTCGCGCCTGTCCGCGAAGTGGCCGCAAACCGGCGGTCCGTACGCATTCGCGCGCGAAGGCTTCGGCGAGACGGCCGCGTTCGTGGTCGCCTGGAGCTACTGGGTATCGATCTGGTGCGCCAATGCGGCGATCGCGGTCGCGTTCTCCGGCAGCATCGGCGCGATCTGGCCGCCATTGACCGCCACTCCGCTGCGCGCGGCCGGCTGCGCGCTCGCCGCGTTGTGGGTGTGCAGCGCGGTCAACCTCGCCGGCGTGCGCGATGCCGGGCGCATGCAGGTCGTCACCACCGTGCTGAAGCTGGTGCCGCTGTTGCTGTTCGGCGGCATCGCACTGTGGTTCGTCGATGGCAGCCACTACCGGCCCTTCAATCCCAGCGGGCAGCCGTTGCGCGACGCGGTGCAGGCAACGGTGGCGTTGACGCTGTGGGCCTTCCTTGGACTGGAAGCCGCCACCGTGCCGGCCGGCTCGATCCGCGACGCGCAGCGCACGATCCCGCGCGCGACGCTGCTGGGGACGCTGCTGGCCGGCTTCGCCACCATCCTTGCGTGCACGGCCGTGCTCGGCCTGCTGCCCGCCGATGTCGTGCGCAACTCGCAGGCGCCAATGGCCGATGCCGCGCGTAGCCTGTGGGGTCCGGTGGCGGGAATCGGCATCGCCATCGTCGCCGCGGTGTCGTGCTTCGGCGCCCTCAATGGCTGGGTATTGGTCTCGGCGCAGGTGCCCTACGCCGCCGCCAGCGACGGCCTGTTGCCGCGGCGGTTCACGCGACTGGACAAGGGCGGGACGCCGGTGTTCGGCGTGCTGGTGAGCAGCACCCTGGCGTCGGTGCTGGTGCTGTCCAACTTCAGCCACTCGCTGGTGCAGCTGTTCACGTTCTCGATCCTGCTGTCGACGGCGGCGACGCTGCTGCCCTACGTCGTCAGCGCGGCTGCCTGGTTGCGACGTGGCGACGGCGGCGGGCGAGTTGTCGCCGCACTCGCACTGGCCTACAGCCTGTATGCACTGGTCGGCACCGGCCGCGAATCCCTGTTGTGGGGCGGTGCCCTCATCCTCGCCGGGCTGCCGATCCATGCATGGCGCCGGTGGCGACTGCGCGCCCAGCCGCAGTCCTGATCGCGCGCTGCCCGACTACATCTCGTCGGTCGGCTCGATCGCGGGCAGCGTGGACGCCGGCGCATCGGGGATGCGATGCCCGGCGTGGATTTCCCAGCGCCAGAACGCCCATCCCAGGAAAGCGAAGACCGCCGTGCCCAGCGCCAGGTGCAGCGGCACGCGACTGAGCCACGGCGACAGCACGCCGGCGATCAATGCATTGGACACCAGGCTGGTGAAGGCCTGCAGCGATGACGCCGCGCCGCGTTGGCGCGGGTACATGTCCAGGATGGCAAGCGTCAGGATCGGGAACACCAGCGCGATGCCGAATGCATTGAGCATCATCGGCAACACCGCCCACGGCACCGATGGCGATGGCACCAGCAGGTTGTAGAGCACGTTCGCGGTGACCGCGATGCCGCAACAGGCGAATCCCAGCGTGCTTTGCCGGCGACCGCTCATGTGCCCGGCGGTGCGGCCGGACACGAAGGCACCCAGCATCATCCCGCTGATCATCGGTACGAAGAACCAGGCGAAGCTCCGCTGGTCCAGGTGCAGGATGCCCAGGACGAAGGCCGGTGCCGACGCGATGTAGAGGAACAACGCGCCGAAGTTGAACGCGCCGGCCGCCGACAATCGCTGGAAGCGCGGATTGAGGAAGATCTCCTTGTAAGTGTCGAGCAGGCGCCTTGGATGCATCGACGTGCGCACCGCCGGCGGATGCGTCTCTGGCAATCCAAACCAGGTCGCCAGCCACAGCACCGTCGAGAACAGCACCAGGAACCAGAAGATCATCGGCCAGCGCTGCCAGCCCAGGATCCAGCCGCCGATCACCGGCGCAATAGCCGGCGCGATGCCGAAGATCATCGACACCTGGCTCATCAGGCGCTGCGCGTCGTCGCCATGCAGCAGGTCGCGGATCACCGCGCGACCAACGATCAGGCCGACGCCGGCAGACAGGCCTTCCAGCGCACGAAATGCCAGTAGGGTCGGCAGGTCGCGCGACAGCGCACAACCGATCGATGCGAGGACGAACACAGCCAGCCCGCCGAGGATCACGCGCCGCCGCCCAATCGCGTCCGACAACGGCCCGTGCACGACACTCATCAACGCATACGCGATCAGGTACACGCTGATCGTCTGCTGCATCGCCAGCGGGTTCGCACCCAGTTGCTCGCCGATCTGCGGGAAGGCCGGGAAGATCGTGTCGATCGAGAATGGTCCGAACATCGCCAGGCCGCCCAGCAGCAGGGCCAGGCGGGGCATGGAAATGCCGCGATGCGGAACGTTCCGTGCCGAGTCCATCAGCCGGGCGGACCATCGCCGACCGCGGATGCATCCGCCGCGGCCTTGAGTTCGACAAGATTGCCTTCAGGGTCGAACAGGTATTGCGACGGCCCGTCTCCCTGCGCGCCGTAGCGCGAGCCGAACTCGCCGATGCGCACACCGTGCGCCTCCAGGTGGGCAAGGATCGCGTCGCGGTCGAACGGCGCGACCTGCAGGCAGAAGTGATCCATGTTGCGCCCCTCCGCGCCCGGGGCCGCCCCGCCCGCGCGTCCGATGCTGCCCTCGACCGTCACCAGGTCGATCAGCGACCCGCCGGCACGCAGCTGCAACAGGCCGATCGCGTCCTGGCGCGGCTCGACAGTGCAGCCCAGCACGTCGCAATAGAAGGCCTGCATTGCCGCCACGTCGCGCACGCGCAGCACGACGTGATCGAGTCTGCGGAGCTGGTATGGCGGTCGGGTCATGGCAGGTGCGCAATCGACGGGGCCGCACATGGTAGACCCGTCCATGGCGGCGGGCTGCAACACGACAGGCCATTCACGGCGCGCCGCCCAGCATGGGGAACGCGTTGATCGCGTCCCCCCAATCACCCATGGAGCGCGATCCAATGGCAGCCAGCAGGAAACCCGGCAAATCCCCCTCGCCAGCGAAGCGCGCAGCCACGCCGGCAAAACCATTGGCCGGGCGCGAGTCGCGCGGCAATGCCGATGAAGTGCACCAGCTTGCCGGTGGCATGCACCCTGTGCTGACAACCAACCAGGGCATCCCGGTCTCGGACAACCAGAACTCGCTGCGCGCCACGCCGCGCGGACCGACCCTGCTCGAGGACTTCGTCCTGCGCGAGAAGATCACCCATTTCGACCACGAACGCATTCCCGAGCGCATCGTGCATGCGCGCGGTTCCGCCGCCCACGGGCACTTCGAGCTGACCAGGTCGCTGGCCAGATACACCACCGCCAACCTGCTGTCCGAGGTCGGCACCCGGACTCCCGTCTTCACCCGCTTCTCGAACGTTGCCGGCGGGGCGGGTTCGGTCGACACCCCGCGCGACGTGCGCGGCTTCGCGGTGAAGTTCTACACGCAGCAAGGCAACTTCGACCTGGTCGGCAACAACATCCCGGTGTTCTTCATCCAGGACGCGATGAAATTCCCGGACCTCGTGCACGCCGTGAAGATGGAGCCCGACCGCGGATTCCCGCAGGCCGCCAGCGCGCACGACACGTTCTGGGACTTCATCTCGCTCACGCCCGAATCGATGCACATGATCATGTGGGCGATGAGCGACCGCGCGATTCCGCGATCACTGCGCATGATCGAGGGCTTCGGCATCCACAGCTTCCGGCTGCTCGATGCCAAGGGTCGCTCGACCTTCGTGAAATTCCACTGGCGCCCGAAGCTCGGGCTGCAGTCCACGATCTGGGACGAGGCGTTGAAGCTGCAGGCCGCCGACAACGACTTCCACCGCCGCGACCTGTTCGAGGCGATCCAGTCAGGCGCGTTTCCCGAGTGGGATCTTGCCGTGCAGCTGTTCACGCAGGAGCAGGCCGATGCGTTTCCGTTCGACCACCTCGACCCGACCAAGCTGATCCCGGAGGAGCTCGTCCCGTTGACCGTGATCGGTCGCATGGTCCTGGACCGCTGGCCGGACAACTTCTTCGCCGAGACGGAACAGGTCGCGTTCTGTCCAGCCAACATCGTCCCGGGCATCGACTTCAGCAACGATCCGCTGCTGCAGGGGCGCCTGTTCTCCTATCTCGATACGCAGCTCTTGCGGCTGGGCGGACCCAACTTCCACCAGATCCCGATCAACGCGCCCAAGTGTCCGTTCGCCAACCAGCAGCGCGACGGCCACATGCAGATGCAGCAGCCCAAGGGCCGCGTCAATTACGAGCCCAGCTCACTCGATCCGACTTCGGCGCGCGAGACGCCATCCGGATTCCGAAGCTTCGCCGAACCGGCGGAGGACGCATCCAAAGGACGCATCCGCGCCGACATGTTCGCCGATCACTACAGCCAGGCGCGGCAATTCTTCCGCAGTCAGACCCCCATTGAACAGGCGCACCTGGCCTCGGCGCTGGTGTTTGAACTGTCCAAGGTCGAAACACTGCACGTACGCGAGGCGATCGTCGGCCACCTGCGCAACATCGACGAGGACCTCGCGCAGCGTGTCGCCAACGGGCTGGGCCTGGCCAAGCTGCCGCCCGCGCAGAAGGCCGCGGCGGCAGTGCTCGACCTGCCGCCATCCCCGGCGCTGCAGATCATCGGCAAGATGAAGCCGACGCTCGAGGGTCGCGCCGTCGGCATCCTCATCGACGACGGCTCCGATGCGACGACCATCGCGGCGCTGCGCAAGGCGATCGAAGGCGCCGGCGCCACGGTCAAGCTCATCGCGCCCAAGGTCGGCGGAGCGATGTTGTCCGATCGCCGCAAACAAGCGGCCGATGGGCAACTGGCCGGCACGCCGTCAGTGCTGTTCGATGCCGTCGCGCTGGTCCTGTCGGATGCCGCGGGCCAGCGTCTTGCCGGCGAAGCGGCGGCCATCGACTTCGTGCGCGACGCATTCGGCCACCTCAAGGCCATTGCCGCCACTGCCGGCGCCCAGGCGGTGTTGGCGGCAGCCGGCATCGCGAAGGATGCGCGCGTCGTCGATGCAGGGGACACGAAAGCATTCGTCAAGGCCGCCATGACGCGCCAGTGGGCCCGCGAGCCGACGCTGCGAACGCTCGCATAGCCGCATCGAGCGCGATGTCGGTCGCGACCGTGCACGAGTCGCCAAATGGAAACGCCGGGACACAGGCCTCGGCGTTTCCATGATGCAGCATCGGCGCTACAGGCTCTTCCGTGCCTGCAGCCACGCATCGATCGCCGGCAGGCGCGTGTCGTGCACCTGGCTGCGATCGACGATGTTGGCGATGGCGGTGTCGGTCGCACGCCGCGATCCCGCGGCGATATGGGCCTGGGCGAAGGCCTCGAGCTTGCCGGCCATCGCCTTGTCCAGCGAATTGCCAGCCAGGCCCGGGTAATAACGGCTGCTCGACGTCGAGTCCACCCGGGCATTGACCTGCTCGCGATGGGCGACCGCGAAGTCGAACGCCAGGTCCGGATGCAGCCGCGACACTTGGGAAATCATGCCCGCACTGTTGGTCGCGCCCGGTTCGTCGGTCAGGGCCAGCTCGAGCGCGCGTGATGCCAGCGTCGCGTCCTGGGTCGACGACAACAGGCCGTAGAGCGCGTCCTTCACCAGCGGCGTTTTTTCCGCGCGCGCCGCTGCATGCAGCTGTTCCCAGGTGGCGGCGTCGGCATGGCGAGCCACGACCGCGAGCACCGTCTTGCGCAACTCGGGCGGCATGGCCGACGGATCGCTGTCCTGCGCGGCGTAGCGACGACGCGCTTCGGCGATGACGGATGCGTCGTCGAGCGTCGACAACGCACCGATCAGCTGCGTGCGCAGGATGCGGACCGGCGCCGTGTCGCTCGCCCGCTCCTGCCAGCCGATGCGCGCCAGCTCCGGCGCGAGCCGGCCGGCGGCGAACTGGCGCAAGCGCGCCCGCTCCGGCGTATCCGCGCCGTAGTACGTGTCGAGCGACTGCAGGCTGTCGGCGATGTCCCCCCACACGGCGGGATCGGCCTGCGCCGGCGTCGCATCGACGAGTGCCAGGTAATCGGAGGCAGGCTGCAGCCCAGCCAGTCCGAGCGCCCAGGCATCGGCCATCACGCCGAGCTGGTCGATCGTCGCCAGCTGCGCGAACTGTCCTCGCAAGGTGTCGAACAACGCCGGCGCGTACCACGTGTGGTAATAGCCCGCCTGCCCCGCATTGGCGACGACCGCGCCGCAACCCGGCACGACCAGCGAACCGCGGCGGTCGACGACCAGCGTGCGCGCTGCCTCATGTCCGGCGACCTGCGCGATCACGGGCACGCGCCAGGTGAGTGGCTGCTTGTCGGGACGGTCGCGGGTGAATTCGCCCTGCGCGAGTTGCAATGTCGTCTTGCCACTGGTGCAGGTCGCCGCCTCGACGCGGATCAACGGTACGCCCGGCTGCAGCGTGAAGTCGTGGGCGATGTCCATGATCGGCTTGCCGGCGGCAGCCTGGACTGCGCGCCAGAAGTCATCCGACACGGTGTTGCCGTAGGCGTGGTCGCGCATGTAATGGCGCACGCCGGTGCGCCAGGCATCGGCGCCGACGTAGTGCTCGAGCATGCGGATCACCGCCGCGCCCTTGGAATAGGTGATCGCATCGAAAGCCTGGCTGGCTTGCTCCACAGTCTCCACGTGCTGCACGACCGGATGGGTGCTGGCGACCGCATCGCGCGCCATGGCTCCTTCGCGGGACTGCACGTCATCAAGCTCGGTATGCCATTCGGGATGCAGCTTCGCCGTCGTGCGGCCTTCCATCCAGCTGGCGAAGCCTTCGTTGAGCCAGATGTCGTCCCACCAGCGCATCGTCACCAGGTCGCCGAACCACTGGTGCGCCATCTCGTGCGCGGCGACTTCGAATACGCGCTGGCGATCGGCTTCGGTCGCGATCGCCGGATCGAGCAGCAGCGTGTGCTCGAAGGTGAAGATCGCGCCCCAGTTTTCCATCGCTCCGAAGAACTGACTACGTCCGGGGGCAGCGACGTTGTCGAGCTTGGGCAGCGGATAGGGGGTGGCGAAGTAATCGTTGTATTCCTGCAGGATGTCGCGCGCCGATTCCAGCGCGAATTGCGCCTGCCGGGCGGAGCCCTTGCGCGCGACGACGCCGACCTCGGTCTTGCCCGAGCGCAGCGTCGCGCGGTCGAAATCACCGACCGAGAAGAACAGCAGGTAGGTGGACATCTTCGGCGACGGCGCGAAACGCACCCGCGTCAGCCCATTGCCCAGCGCGGTGGTTTCGGCCGCCGGCATGTTGCTGACCGCCATCTGCGCGGAGGGCACCGTCGCCTGCAGGTCGAAGGTCGCCTTGTAGTCCGGCTCGTCCCACGAGGGGATGAAGCGACGCGCATCCGAATTCTCGAACTGCGTATATAGCGCGCGCTGCTTGCCCGATGGGGTGTCGTAGTCCAGCGCGAACAGGCCGTTGGCCTGCGTGCCGATCTTGCCGGTATAGCGCATGTCCAGGCGATAGGAGCCCACGGGCAGCGGATGGGTGAAAGTAAAGGTCGCTGTCTGGGTTCCGGCATCCACCGTCACCTTGGGTGCCGGAAACGCCTTGCCCGGCTTGCCGAGCAGCGCGACCTTCGAGAAGGCCAGGTTTTCGGCGTTGAGGACGATCGTCGACGTGGGCGCGAGGACGTCGATGTCGATCCCGACGCTGCCGTCGAAATCCATCGACTGCGCGTGCGGCACCACGGACACGTCGTAATGCGTGGGACGCACGTTGCGCGGTAACTGGGTGGTGGTTTGCGGTGCCTGTGCGGCGGCCACCAGCGACACGGACGCGATTGCAAGCGAAAGGGCTGTCGCCAGGGATCGACGCATGTGAATCCTTCAGGTGGAGTAATGGGACAGCCATTGGCTGACCGCCGATGGTGCCCGCGCCGTCGAGGGACAACGACCCCCGGAAGTCATGGACGTTGTGACCGCCGGACCGCTTGAATGAACTAGTCGAGGAGCGGCCCCAGCGACTTCCAGACATGGTCGCGCAGCAATGGCTGCACGCGCGCGACCGGGTGCATGTCGTCGGTCTGGAAGGCCGTGGCGTCGTGCGCGATCGGCGCCAGCAGGAATGGCACCAGCGCCGTGTTGAATTGCCGGGCGAGGTCGCGGTAGATCGCCTCGAAGTCGCGCGTGTACTCCGGCCCGTAATTGGGCGGCAGGCGCATGCCGACCAGCAGCACCTTGGCATCGACGGCCTTGGCAGCGCCAATCATGTAGGCCAGGTTGTGGCGGGTCTGGCGCAGCGGCAGGCCGCGCAGGCCGTCGTTGGCACCCAGTTCGATCACCACCACCGCCGGCCGCAGGCGTACCACCGCGTTGACCACCCGCGCCGCGCCGCCATCGGTCGTCTCACCGCTGATGCTGGCATTGACCACTCGCCAGCCCGGCTTGTCCTGCGCCACGCGCTGCGCGGTCAGCGGCACCCAGCCTTGGGTCGCCTCCAGCCCGTAGCCTGCCGACAGGGAGTCGCCCAGCACCAGCACCGTGCGGCTGGCGACTGAAGGCCTGGTTGCAGGTTCAGCGGATGCCGGCCATGCCTGGGCCATATTGGCCAGCAGCAGCATCGCCAACAGCAGCGCCCGCGCAGGAACCCATTGAAGACGGCGCCTGGAAGCCGCATTGAGTAACGTCATGCAATTCTCCTTGGCCAGCGACAGTGCCGGCCTTTCCAGCAACCTGCGATGAAGGCCACCGATGACCCTGACCCAGCGGCTCCAGCTCCATGGATAAGGTCGAGCCGGTCCGCATGCAAGCGCAGTGCCACCTTCCGCCCCGGGCCATGCCCGAGGTGACGTTGCAGGTGAGCGACCTTGGCAAGCGCGTGCCACTGCCCACGGGCGAATTGACCATTCTCGATGGCGTGCAGTTCGACATCTGCCGTGGGGATACGGTTGCGGTGGTTGGGGCTTCCGGCTCTGGCAAGAGCACGCTGCTCGCGCTGATGGCCGGTCTCGACACGCCCAGCAGCGGCACCGTGCTGCTCGACGGCGCGCCGATGTCGTCGCTCGACGAGGACGGCCGTGCACGCGTGCGCGGGGAGAAGGTCGGCTTCGTCTTCCAGAGCTTCCAGCTGCTGCCGTCGCTGACCGCGCTGGAAAACGTGATGCTGCCGCTGGAGTTGCGCGGCGATGCCGATGCGGAATCGCCGGCGCGCGCGATCCTGGCCAAGGTGGGCCTTGGCGAGCGGCTGGGCCACTATCCGAAACAACTCTCCGGCGGCGAGCAGCAACGCGTCGCGCTCGCGCGTGCCTTCGTGACGCAGCCCTCGCTCCTGTTCGCCGACGAGCCCACTGGCAACCTGGACACCGTCACCGGCCAGGCGATCATCGAGTTGCTGTTCGCGCTCAACGCCGATGCCGGCACCACGCTGGTATTGGTCACGCACGATGAACACCTGGCGTCGCGCTGCGGCCGCATCATCCGGCTGGACGGCGGACGGCTGGTTGCCGTGCCAACGACATGAAACCGCAGGTCCTGCGACTGGCGTGGCGGCAGTTGCGGCGCGACCTCAAGGCCGGCGACATCCGCATCCTGGTCGCCGCATTGATGCTCGCCGTGGTCGCGGTGACGGCGGTCGGCTTCATCACCGATCGTGCCAACCGCGCACTACTGATCCAGGCCAACCAGCTCATGGGCGGCGATGCGGTGCTGCGCGCCGACGCGCCCATCGCCGGCGCCATCCGCGCGGCTTCAACTGCGCCCGCGTTGCGGCGTGCCGACGAGATCGAGCTGGACAGCATGGTCCGCGTCGGCACCGGCGGGGATGCCCGCCTGCGCTTGGGCGAACTGCACGCGCTGGGCGACGGCTTTCCGCTGCGCGGCAGCTTCCACCTCGTCGATGCGAACGGCACCGAACGCGACGCGGCCACCCGTCCGGCGCGCGGGACGGTGTGGATGAGTCGCGCCGGCGCGGCCACCCTGGGCGCGAGCATCGGCGACAACATTGCGTTGGGGACGTCGACCTTGCGACTCGACGCCATCGTGCTGAAGGAACCCAGTGCCGCGCTGGATTACTTCAACGTCGCCCCGCGCGTATTCCTCAACGCCGATGACCTGCCGGCGACCGGCCTGGTGCAGGAAGGCAGCCGCGTCGGCTACCGCCTGATGGTGATCGGTGATGCCGGTGACGTGGAACGCTTCGTCGACATCGCCAAGTCGAACCTCGCCCGCGGACAACGCCTTGAGACCGCCGGCCAGGCCAATCCCGAGATCCGCTCGGCACTGGATCGGGCCGGACGCTTCCTCGGCCTCGCGGCACTCGTCTCGGTGGTGCTTGCAGCGGTCGCGGTGGCGATGGCGGCGCGACGGCATAGCGAGCGTCACCTGTCCGGCGCCGCGGTGATGCGTTGCCTGGGCGCGAGCCAGCGCACGCTGGTGGGAATCCATGTGGGCGAGATGATCTTCCTCGGACTCATTGCCAGCGTGCTCGGCGTGGCCATCGCCTTCGCCATGCAATGGGCGGTCGCCGACTGGCTCGCGCGCCTGCTGAAGTTGTCGATCCCCGCTGCCGGCTGGCTGCCCGCGTGGCAGGGACTGTGCGTTGGCATGGTCGTGCTGCTTGCATTCGCAACGCCGCCGGTGCTCGCACTGCGCCGTGTGTCGGCGTTGCGCGTGTTGCGTCGCGACCTCGACACCACCGAGCCGAGTGCATGGCTGGTCGCGCTGGCAGGATTCGGCGGCATGGCTGGGTTGCTGTGGTGGAAGGCGGGATCCGCCACGCTCGGCGGCGCCATGCTGCTTGGCATCGCAGCCACGCTCGCCGTGCTGGCCCTGCTCGCCTGGTTGCTCATCCTGGTCGTGCGACGCCTGCGTCCGCGCCTGCGCGGCAGCCTGCGCTACGGCCTGGCGAACGTCAGCCGTCGCCCCGGCACCAGCATCGCGCAGGTGTCCGCACTGGGCCTGGGATTGATGGCCTTGCTGCTGCTCGGCTTCGTGCGCACCGACCTGCTCGATCGCTGGCAGCTGTCGCTCGCGCAGGATGCGCCGAACCGCTTCCTGATCAATGTGCAGGCAGGCCAGGTGCAGCCGGTACAGGCATTCGTCGCCTCGCAGCAGCTGCCGCCGCCAGTGCTGTTCCCGATGGTGCGTGGCCGCCTGCTGTCGCGCAACGGCACGCCGATCACCGCGAAGACGCTGCAGCGCGACAACGACGATGCCGGCACGGGGCCATCGCGTCGTGCCGACCGTGAGTTCAACCTGTCGACAGCCGCGACCTTGCGCGGTGACAACACAGTTGTCGCTGGCACCTTCTGGCCGGCGACGCGCTTGCGTGCGCCGCAGATCTCCGTGGAGCAGCGCTTCGCGCAATCGCTGGGCTGGAAGCTCGGCGACCGCATCGCCTTCGATATCGCCGGACAACGCTTCGAGGCACCGATCACCAGCATCCGCACGGTCGACTGGGAAAGTTTCAAGCCGAATTTCTTCGTCATCGCATCACCCGGTGCACTGGATGCGTATCCGGCCAGCTACGTCACCGCGGTCAAGGTGCCACCGGGAGACACGCGCTTCACCGCCGCGCTGGTCGAGCGATTCCCCAACGTCTCGGTGATCGACATCGAGGCCGTGCTGCAGCAGGTGCGCAACACCGGCGACCAGGTGTCGAAGGTCATGCAGGTGGTGTTCTGGTTCTCGCTCGCGGCCGGCGTGCTGGTGCTGCTGGCCGCCATCAGCGCCAGCCAGGACGAACGCCTGCTCGAAGGCGGCGTGATGCGCGTGCTCGGTGGCAGCCGCCGCCAGTTGCGGATGGCGCAGGCCTCGGAGTTCGCGGCGATCGGGTTGTTGTCGGGATTGGTCGCGGCGATTGCGGCATCCATCCTGTCGGGCGTCGTCGCCAAGCGCGTGTTCGATTTGCCGTGGACGCCGAACTGGACGCTGGCGCTGATCGGCGGCGGCGTCGGCATGCTGGCAGCGCTGGTGGCGGGGCTATTCGCGACGCGGCGCGTGTTGGATGCACCACCGAACGTGGTGTTGCGGGAGTTGCAGGGCTGACAAACAAAACCCACCACTGCTCGCGCAGCGATGGGTTACCGAAGTTTGTCGAACCTCTACTGCGCGTGCTGCGCCAGCCACGCATCGATCGCCGGCAACCGCTCGTTGCGGACCTGCATCCGGTACTTGATGTTGGCAATCGCCGTCTCCGCATCGCGGCGCGAGCTGGCGGCGATGTACTTGTCGGCATACGCCTTGATTTTCCCGATCATCGCCCGATCCAGCGAATTGTTGCCCAGGCGCGGGTAGTAACGGCCGCGCGAGGTCGAGTCGACCTTCAGATCAAGCTGCTGGCGATGCGCGATCGCGTAGTCGAATGCCAGGTCAGGATGTCGCGCCGAGACCGCCCTGACCATGCCCGCGCTGTTGGTCGCCCCCGGCTCGTCGGTCAGTGCCAGGTCGAGCGTGCGTTTCGCCAGCACCGGATCCTCGGCCTCGGACAGCAGGTCGTACATCTGGTCTTTCACCAGCGCCGATTTTTCCCTCTGCGCCGACGCATGCAGCTTGTCCCAAGTCGCCGCATCGGCATGCGTGGCGACCACGCTCAGGATCGTCCGCCGCAGCTCCGCCGGCATCGCCTTCGGGTCGCTGTCCTGCGCGGCGTAGCGGCGCCGCGCTTCGGCAATTACGCTCGCATCGCCGAGTTCGCCGAGCGTGTCGATCAACTGCGTGCGCAGATTGGTCACCGGCGTGCTCTCGCCAGCACGTGCGCCCCAGCCCACGCGCGCGAACACCGGCGCCAGGCGCGCGATCGCGAACGAGCGGAACGTCTGCTGCCGCGCTACGTCGCCACGGTAGTAGTTATTGAGCGCCTGCAGGGTACCCGCGATATCGCCCCATATCTGCGGATCGGCGGTGACTGGCGTCACGCTAGCTAGGTCGAGGTAATCCGACGCGGGCTGCAAGCCGGCCAATCCCAGCGCCCACGTGTTTTCCATCACCCCCAGCTGGTCGATCGGCGCCAGCGTCGCGAACTTATCGCGCAGCGCCGCAAAATCCTTCGCCGTGTACAGCGTCCGGTAGTAGCCGCTCTGTCCGGCATTGACCACCACCGGCCCACAGCCCGGCACTTCGAGCGTGCCCGCACCGCCACTGACCAGCGTGCGCACCGGCTTGCCGCCGACGGCTTTCGCGATCACCGGCACACGCCACTTCAGCGCTGTTTTGCCGGGGCGGTCCTTGGTGAACTCGTCCTGCTGCAGCTGCAGCGTGGTCTTGCCGCCGCTGCAGGTGGTCGCGGCGACGCGGATCAGCGGCACGCCCGGCTGCAAGGTGAAATCGTGGGCGATGTCGAGGATGGGTTTGCCCGCCGCCGTCTCCACCGCGCGCCACAGGTCATCGGACACGGTGTTGCCGTACGCGTGCTGCTTCATGTAGCTGCGTACGCCGCTGCGCCATGCGTCGGGGCCGACGTAGCCCTCGAGCATGCGGATCACCGCCGCGCCTTTCTCGTAGGTGATCGCATCGAACGCCTGGCTCGCCTGCTCCACCGTTTCCACGTGCTGCACCACCGGATGCGTGGTCGCAATCGCGTCGCGCGACATCGCCGCCTCGCGCTCGCCGACCGCCTCCAGCGCCGTGTTCCATTCCGGATGCAGTTTCTGGGTCGTGCGCGCCGCCATCCAGGTCGCGAAGCCTTCGTTGAGCCACAGGTCGTCCCACCAGCTCATCGTCACCAGGTCGCCGAACCACTGGTGCGCCATCTCGTGCGCCTGGGTCGAGAAGATGCGCTGCTTGTCGTCCTGGGTGGAGATCGTCGGGTCCAGCAACAACGCATATTCGAAGGTGTAGATCGCGCCCCAGTTCTCCATCGCGCCGAAGAACTGGCTGCGCCCCGGCGATGCGATGTTGTCAAGCTTCGGCAGCGGATACGGCGTGGCGAAGTAGTCGTTGTATTCGCGCAGCACGCTGGCCGAAGACGCAAGCGCAAACTTGCCCTGGTCACCCAATCCTGCCTGCGTGACCACGCCCACTTCGGTATTGCCCGCCTTCGCCGTGGCGCGATCGAAATCGCCCAGGCCGAAGAACAACAGGTACGTCGACATCTTCGGCGAGATCTGGAAATGCACGCGCTTGCTGCCGTCGTGCAGGTCGGTCGTCTCCGCCGCCGGCATGTTGCTCACCGCCATCTGCTTCGACGGCACCGTCGCGGTCAGGTCGAAAGTGGCTTTGTAGTTCGGCTCATCCCACGACGGGATGAACTTGCGCGCATCGGAGTTCTCGAACTGCGTGTACAGCGCGCGCTTCTTGCCGGCCTTGGTGTCGTAATCGATCGCGAACAGCCCGTTCGCCTGGGTGCCGATCTTGCCGGTGTAGCCGAGCGCCAGCGTGTACGACCCCGCGCCCAACGGCTGCGCGAAGGTGAAGGTCGCCGTCTGCGCCTGCGCATCGACCGTGACCTTGGGTGTGTAAGCCCGGCCCTTGGCGCCGCCGGATACCAGCTGCGCCGACGAGAACGACATGTCGACCGCGTTGAGGGTGATGCTCGTCGTCGGCTCCAGCACCTCGAGCTGGATCGCGACCTTGCCGTCGAACGTCATCGCCTGCGCATGCGGGACCACCGCCACGGCGTAATGGGTCGGCCGCACATTGCGCGGCAACTGCGTGGTGACATTCGCCATGCTGGCCGCGACGTGTGTTTGTGCCACGGACGTCAACGAGACGCCCGCGAGGACGAGTGCAATGGAAACGGAAAGGCTGTAGCGCATGTGAAGTCCTTTGCGGTGGGTCGTGGCCGCGGCCGGCGCGGGCATCAGGAAACGGAACCCCTGCAGGATGCAGGGTCGAGTGCCCTGTCCCTACGCCCGGAAGTCATGGGTTTGCGGATCTGGGACGGAGGTTATGGTTTGTCGATCACCGGGTCTCGCAATCGCACGCCCGCGCCAACAAATGCTATCGGCGTGACCCATCGCCCCGCGCATATGAGAAGGCGACGCAAAGCGGGTGTGCCTCCCCCGCAATGCGAACGTCAGATCGCGGCGATGTTGCCCTTGGCGACGATCGGGCCACTGGGTGCGGCATGCGGCATGCCTACCTGCGGTTCGAGGGTGATCGCCAGCGTGGCGCCAACGGCCAACGCGCGGCGGATGGCAGCGGGCACTTCCACCGTGTGCGACTTCTCGTTGGAGAC
>JBBRHT010000003.1:0-26368 GCA_038222295.1 Lysobacterales bacterium | reverse complement strand
AGCAAGGCCGGCGGCGAAGCGCGACCGCGACCTGTGCAGCGGCCCCGCGCGCCTGTGCCAGGCCTTCGGTATCGACCGACGGCAGGATGGCATCGACCTGGTGACCGGAAGCGGCGGCATCAGCATCGTCGACGACGGCGTGCGGCCGCCCACCGAGCCAATCGTCGGACCGCGGATCGGCATCCGCCATGCGGCCGACGCGCCATGGCGCTGGCACGTCCCGGGCCACGCCCACGTGTCGCGCCGCTAGGCGCATCCAGCGGACGAAATACGGCGAGGCTTGACAGGGTCGATTACAGGCGTAATCTGCGGAAAAGTTTACGGACGTAATCGATGCAGATCAGCGAAGCCGAATCCGCGGTGATGGAGATCCTCTGGCGCCAGCAGCCACTGGCTGCCGAGGACGTCGTTGCCGCGCTGGCCGACAGCCGCCAGTGGCAGGAAGCCACGATCAAGACCCTGCTCAACCGGCTGCTGAAAAAGGGCGCGATCCGCGCCCGCAAGGACGGGCGCCGCTACCTGTATTCGCCGCTGCTGCAACGACAGGCCTGGATGCTGGGCGAAAGCCAGGGGCTGCTTGAACGCCTGTTCGATGGTCGCGTGGCGCCGCTGGTCGCGCACTTCAGCGAGCACCGCAAACTCAGCCGCAAGGACATCGCGGAACTGCGCAAGCTGCTCGAGGAGATCGACGATGGCGCTCACTGATCTTGTGCCGGCGATCGGGCAGGCATTGGTCGCGACGACGCTGGCCAGCAGTGCGGCTGTCGGGCTGGTGCTGCTGCTGCGTCGTCCGATGCGATCCGCCTTCGGACCGTCTGTCGCTTATGGGCTCTGGTCGCTGGTGCCATTGGCCATCGTTGCCGTGTTGCTGCCGGCCGCGAGCCGCGACGTTGGTGCAGTCGGCCTGTTGCCCGGCGTCCTCGTGCTGCCGACGCAGGCCATTGCCGGTGCGACCAGTCGTCTTTCCAGCGTCGACAACCAGCGCATCGTTGCGCTGATCGTATGGCTGTCCGGTGCGCTGGTTGCAGTCGCAGGCATGGCCTGGCAACAGCGGGCATTCCAGCGCGCGCTGGGTCCCTTGCATCGGGTCGCCCGTGGCGTGTGGCGGGCACAGGCGACAGACGGATTGCCAGCGGCGTTCGGATTCCTGCAGCCGGCGATCGTCGTGCCCGCCGACTTCGACACCCGTTATGACGGGGAGCAGCGTGCCCTGTTGCTGGCGCACGAACGCTCGCATGTGGTGCACGGCGATCTCCAGGCCAATGCCGTGGTGGCGGCGTTGCGCTGCGTCTTCTGGTTCAACCCCGCCTTGCATTACGCGGCGCATGCCTTCCGGCGCGACCAGGAGTTGGCGTGTGACCAGCGCGTCATCGCACGCCATCCGCAGTCGCGTCGTCGCTATGCCGAGGCCATGCTCGATGGACAGCGTTCGCTTCACTGCGCACCGATCGGCTGCCAATGGACCTCGCATCACCCACTCAAGGAGAGAATTGCCATGCTCATGCAACCTGTGCCGTCACGCGCGCGCTGGATCGCCGGAGCCGTGATCGTCGCTGTGCTGGGTCTGTCGACCGGCGCTGTCGCGTGGGCCGCGCAACCGGCGGGCATGCTGCCGCCACCGCCACCCGCAGCACCCGCGCCGCCGCCGGCCGGGCCGCCATCGTTGCTGGCTGCGCAGGCACCCATGCCACCGCCGCCACCTCCGCCACCTCCGCCGCCCATGACCGCACCGGGAGCCGATGCACGGATGCCGGCGCCGCCTTATCCGCCGCAGGCGCTCAGGCAGGGGATCGATGGCACCGTCGTCCTGCTGATCGATGTCGGCGCAGATGGCAAGCCGACGCAGGTGGTCGTCGATCATTCCGAGCCGGCCGGAATCTTCGACGCGGCAGCGATTGCGGCGGCCAAGCTTTGGACGTTCGATCCCGAGCTCGAGCACGGCAAACCGGTCGCAAGCCAAGTCAAGGTGCCGATTACCTTCAAGTCACAGGGCAATCCGACCCCGGTGGATTCCAGCCACGTGCCCGACGCGGGTGCGTACGATTGGATTGAAGCCGACCCCTCGAACAAGGATTTCAAATCGATTTCGTGTGATGTTTTGAAAGTGGATTCATCCACCCACATCAGCTATTGCGGGCTGCTCAAGGGGCGCCATTCCTGAGGGCGCCGGCGCGACCAACTCCTGGGTGCCTGCAACACAAGGACACGACGAGCGACTCCTGCGCATGCTCGGAAATGCAACGGTAGCCCTCACGGCATCCTTCACGGGTCCGATGGGAACGACAGGTCGGCGACAGAGGTGGCGATCATGCGAGCAGCAGTTTTCCCGCCGCGACCAGCAACACCAGCGACAGCGCATAACGCAAACCCCTGACCGGCAGCCAGCGCAATCCGAGCTGGCTGCCGAGCAGCGCGCCCAGCGCGACCGCGCCCAGCCACAACGGAAGCATCGACGGCAAGGTGCCGCTGGCATGCATCAGCCCGGCCAGGCCGGTGAGCGAATTGATCCAGACGAAGGCAACCGACGTGCCGCTGGCATCGCGGGTCGGCATCCAGCGCGCGAACAGCAGCACCGGCGTCAGGAAAATGGCGCCACCCGTGCCGGTGAGGCCGGACAGCACGCCGATCGCCGCGCCGACAAGCAGGCCCGGCAGCCAGGGCACGCGTCGGCCCGCGGCTTCGATGTCCTCGCGTTCCGCGCGCGAGGCGTGGCGGAACACGCCGATCGCCGCGACCAGCAGCACCAGGCCGAGCAACAGCGAGTAGCTCTCGCGCGGCAACTCGACCTGCGCGGAAAGAAACGCCGCTGGCGCCGACGCCAGCACGAACGGCAACACATTGCGCCAGTGCACATGGCCGCCGCGCCACCAGCGGAACAGGCCGATGCCGCCGACCAGCAGGTTGAGCGCCAGCGCCGTGGGCCGGATCGCATCGGGCGCGACGTCCAGCAGCGCCATCGCGCCGATATAGCCGCTGGCGCCGGCATGGCCGACCGAGGCATAGAGCACGGCGACCAGGAAAAAAGCCGCGGACAACAACCAGTCGACAGGGCTCATGTGCGCCGCTTGCCGCGCCGGGTTGTCGGCGACGGCCCGATGTCACCGTGCATCAACGGGGAGCTGCCGCCAGCAACGACTCTTCGCCCTCGTCGATCCGGACCGGCGTCTTCAGGTACACACGGCCATCGTCCTGTCGTGGCAGCCGACCGCCGCGGATGTTGACCTGCAGCGACGGGTAGAGCAGGTTCGGCGCCGGCAGGGCCGCGTCGCGGGCGCTGCGCGCGCTGCGGAAATCGCTGAGCGTGGTATCGGCGCGCAACATCCGGTTGTCGCGCCTGGATTCGGAAACGCTGACATGGGAGCGCGGCTGGCGACCATTCGGCGGATAGTCGTGGCACAGCCACAGCACCGTGTCGTCCGGCAGGGCGTACAACCGCTGGATCGATGCGTACAGCTGCTCGATGCTGCCGCCCGGGAAGTCGCAACGCGCCGTGCCGACGTCGGGTGCGAACACCGTATCGCCGACAAAGACATTGCCGTCGATCTGGTAGCTGATGCCATCGATGGTGTGGCCCGGTGTCGATATGACCGTGATGCGCAAGCCGTCGGCATCGATCGTATCTCCATCGCACAGCGTCCGGTCGAAGGCGCCGGTCAGGGCTGGATCATCGATGGGCACCTGGAAGACGTCGGCGAAATGCGCCTGCACGGAACGGATATTGCTGCCGATCCCGATCGGTGCCGACGTGCGCGCGTGCACGAAGCCGGCAGCGCTGAGGTGATCGGCGTGAGCGTGCGTTTCCAGGATGTGGTGCACGCGCAGGCCCCGCTCGGCAACGTGCGCGAGCAGTTGTCGTGCGCTCTGCGTGCGAATGCGGCCGGATCCGGGGTCGTAGTCCAGCACGGGGTCGATCACCACGGCGTCGCGGCCGCGGCTGACGAGGTAACTCCACGTGCCCGTGGCGGAATGGAAGAAGGGCTGGATGGCCAATTCGTCTGTCATGGGCGTTCTCCGCACAGCGCACGGTCGTCCACGCAATAGACGTCGTGCAGGGTGGCGATGATCTGCTGCGACGGACCCTCAGCCAGTGAATACAGGATCGTCTGTGCCTCGCGCCGTGTCTGCACCAGCCCGTCGGCGCGCAGCAGCGCCAGGTGCTGGGACAGCGCCGATTGGCTCAGGTCCAGCTGTGAATTGAGGTCGCCAACCGACCGTTCACCGTCGACCAGCAGGCACAGGATCATCAACCGCTTCTCGTTGCCCAGCGTCTTCATCAGGCGGGCAGCATCGCCCGCATGCGCCCGCATGCGCTCGGCGGTGGGCAATGTCCGTGATGGACGACGCGGCATCGAAACAGGCCTCGCGGTGGGTGGTAGCGGTGGCGACCGGCAGTGGCTTGGGCCGCGGCCATGATGCCATCGCGGGTCACGCGGCCCGGTGGGGGCGTGCGATCGCCGATCAAATATTAGTTGACACGAATATAAGACAGTCCTAAAGTATGCGCAACCCGACGGGCCCTGGTTGATCAGGGTCAATACCGCCGCAGGGCAGACGATCGACGATGGGTCGATCCCGAACTGGAGCTACCGCCATGTCCAACATCGTTGTCCTGGGCGCCGGCCTTGCCGGCATGAGCGCCGCCTATGAATTGCGCGAGGCGCTCGGCAGCTCGCACCGGATCACCGTCATTGGCGAGGGCGGGCTCTTCGGGTTCACGCCCTCCAATCCGTGGCTGGCCGTCGGATGGCGCAAGCAGTCCGAGATCACGCTCGACGCGGGGGAGCGCCTGGCCCGCAAGGACATCGGCTTCAACGGATCCGGCGCGGTCGCTATCGATGCGCCGACGCGTCGGTTGCGCACTGGCGATGGCCAACTGCTCGACTACGACTACCTGCTGATCTGCACCGGCCCGAAGCTGGCCTTCGAGGAAGTGCCCGGCAGTGGTCCCGACCACGGCTTCACGCAATCGGTGTGCACGACATCGCATGCCGAAAAGGCGTGGACCGCATACGAAGCCTTCCTGAAGGATCCCGGCCCGGTGGTCATCGGCGCGGTGCAGGGCGCCAGCTGTTTCGGCCCGGCCTACGAGTTCGCGCTGATCCTCGATGCCGACCTGCGCCGGCGCAAGCTGCGCGACAAGGTGCCGATGACCTTCGTCACCAGCGAGCCCTACATCGGCCACATGGGCCTGGGCGGCGTGGGCGATTCCAAGGGCCTGATGGAATCCGAATTGCGCCAGCACCACATCCGCTGGATCTCCAATGCCAAGGTGCAGGAAGTCCGCCCCGGCGAAGTCGTTGCCGTCGAGCACGACGCGCAGGGCCAGCCGTTGAAGGAGCAGGTGCTGCCATTCAAGTTCGCCATGCTGCTGCCCGCGTTCAAGGGCGTCGATGCGGTGGCGGGCGTCGAAGGCCTGTGCAATCCGCGCGGCTTCGTCATCGTCGACAAGCATCAGCGCAGCCCGAAATTCCCGCAGATCTTCGCCGCCGGCGTGTGCGTCGCGATTCCGCCGGTGGAGGTCACGCCGATCGCCACGGGCGCACCGAAGACCGGCTTCATGATCGAGTCGATGGTCACCACCATCGTGCGCAACATCAAGGCCGAGCTCCGCGGCGAGGCGTCCGATTTCGAAGGCACGTGGAACGCCGTGTGCCTGGCGGACATGGGTGACACCGGCATGGCGTTCGTCGCGCTGCCGCAGATCCCGCCGCGCAACGTCACCTGGACGAAGAAGGGCAAATGGGTGCACGTGGCCAAGATCGCATTCGAGAAGTACTTCCTCTACAAGATGCGCCAAGGCACCTCCGAGCCCGTCTACGAGAAATACATCATGGGGATGCTCGGCATCGAGCGGCTGAAAACCGGTAACCGCGCATCGTCTTCCAACAAACACCCCTGAAAGGAGAACCCAATGAGCCTGGAACGAGCGGTCATGGCATTTGCCGGCGTGATGATCCTGATCAGCCTCGCGCTGACGCAATTCGTGTCGCCATGGTGGTGGCTGCTGACGGCATTCGTCGGACTCAACCTGTTGCAGTCGGCGTTTACCCGCTTCTGCCCGGCGGCAATGGTGATGCGCAAGATGGGTGTCGGCCGCAATGCGCCGGCCGGCCGCGGTTATCGCTGAGCGGCCCATGACAACGAAATGGTTGTTGCCCGCCAGCCTCACGCTGGCGCTGGCCGCTTGCGGCAGCGGGACACGGACGGTCGAACTGCCCCCGCTGCCCCGCCTGGCGACGCACACCGTCCAGTCTGCCGCTGTCGACGGCGGCCGTGCCTGGGACGGTGTGGTCGAGGCCGTGCAGCAGGCAGGGCTGACCGCGCAGACGGCCGGTCGCGTCACCGTGGTCGCGGTCGATGTGAATGATCGCGTTGCCGCGGGTGACGTGCTGCTGCGGCTGACGGCGGTCGAGCAGCAGGCGGGGGCGAATACCGCGCGTGCGCAATTGCGCGCTGCGGAGGCGGCCGCTGTCGAAGCGCAAGCCAACTTCCGCCGCTACGACGCACTGGCGTCCGGGCAGTACGTGTCGCGCGCACAGATCGACCAGGCGCGGGCGGCGCGCGACAGCGCGGTCGCATCGCGTGACGCAGCGCGCGCGCAACTGGCGCAGGCAGGCCAGCAGGCCGATTACACGGTGGTGCGGGCGCCGTTCGCCGGCATCATCAGTGCCCGCCTTGTCGAGCCTGGCGAAAGCATCGCCCCAGGACAGCAGTTGCTGGCGATGTACGCGCCCGGCGCGCTGCGGATCCAGGTGCAGGTGCCGCAGTCCGACGCCGAAGCGATCCGCACGGCCGATCGCGCGATGGTCCTGCTCGACGATGGTCGCCGCATCGACGCGGCCAGCGTGGCGGTATTCCCGTCCGCCGATCCGGCCACCCACAGCGTGGCCGTGCGCGTCATCCTTCCGGGGATGCAGGACGCACCGCAGCCGGGTGCCACCGCCAAGGTCGTGTTCCCGATCGCGGGCAAGGCCGCCACCGGCACGGTGCGGATCCCACGCAGCGCACTGGTGCAGCGCGGTGAGGTCAGCGGCGTGTACGTGATCGACGGCAATCGCGTCGTGTTGCGGCAGTTGCGGCTCGGCCGGCCCGCTGGCGACGGCGTCGAGGTACTGGCTGGACTGAAGCCGGGTGAACGCGTCGCCACCGATCCAGTGGCAGCCTTGCAGGCGCTGGTCTCGCAGCGCGAAGCCGCTGGCGCCAACCATGACTGACCGCTCCCCGCGCCTGGGTCTGTCGGGGCGCCTTGCCGCCGCGTTCCAGTCCAACCCGATCACGCCGCTGATCGCGCTCATGGGCCTGTTGCTGGGCCTGGTGGCGGTGCTGGTCACGCCGCGCGAGGAAGAGCCGAAGATCGACGTGACCATGGCGAATGTCTTCGTGCCGTATCCGGGCGCGTCGGCGCGCGAGGTCGAGCAACTCGTCAGCACGCCGCTGGAACAGAAGCTCTCGGAGATCGAGGGCATCAAGCATGTGTATTCGATCAGCCGTCCGGGCATGGCGGTGCTGACGGTCGAGTACACCGTCGGCGTGGAGCGTCAACCGGCGATCGTGCGCCTGTACAACCAGTTTTTCTCCAACCAGGACTGGCTGCCGCAGGGCCTTGGCGTCGGCCAGCCGCTGATCAAGCCCAAGGGCATCGACGACGTGCCGGTGATGGGGCTGACGCTCTGGTCGGACGATCCGCAGCGCAGCGCCACCGACCTGGCCGAAGTCGCGCACACGCTGGAGACGGAACTCAAGCGCATCCCCGGCACCCGCGACGTCTACACGATCGGCGCGCCGGATCGCGTCGTCTCGGTGACGCTCGACGCAGCGAAACTCGCGGCGTACGGGCTGACCGTCGGCGATCTGTCGCAATCGCTGCAGGCGGCGAATGTCGTGCGCCACGTCGGTGAGCGGGTCGGCAGCGATGTGGCCGTCCCGGTCACCGCCGGCACATTCCTGGCCGACGCCGATGCCGTGCGCGGCCTGGTGATCGGCCTGGCAGGTGGCAAGCCATTGCAGCTGTCCGACGTGGCCAGCGTGCGCGAGGGGGCCGACGTCGCCTCGCGCTATGCCTGGCACGGCGCGCCGCCAGGGCGCGCGGGCCCCACACAGGGGATCACCCCCGCGGTCACGATCGCCATCGCCAAGAAGCCGGGCAGCAATGCCGCCGACATCACCACTGCGGTGACGCGCCGCATCGCGCAGCTCGAAGGCGAGCTCATCCCACAGGGCGTGCATGTCACCGTGACCCGCGACTACGGGCGCACCGCCACCGACAAGGCGATCAAGCTGATCGAGAAACTGGTGTTCGCCACCGGCTCGGTGGTGTTGCTGGTGCTGTTCGCGCTGGGCTGGCGCGAGGCGATCGTGGTCGGCAGCGCCGTGGTGCTGACGCTGGCGCTGACGCTGTTTGCCTCCTGGGCGATGGGATTCACCCTCAATCGCGTGTCGCTGTTCGCGCTGATCTTCTCGATCGGCATCCTGGTCGACGACGCGATCGTGATCGTGGAGAACATCCACCGGCACATGGCCCGTGGCGGCCAGTCATTGCGCGAAGCCATCCCGCCGGCGGTGAACGAAGTCGGGGGCCCGACCATCCTGGCGACCTTCACCGTGATCGCCGCCTTGCTGCCGATGGCATTCGTGTCGGGGCTGATGGGCCCCTACATGCGACCGATCCCGATCAATGCGTCGGTCGGCATGCTGCTGTCGCTGGCCGTCGCGCTGATCGTCACGCCCTGGCTGTCACTGAAGCTGTTGTCGCGGCATGCACCCGCAGACAACGGCCAGGCGCCGCACGCCGACGTCGACGCGCGCACCGACAGCTGGCTGCACCGCGTGTTCGGCCGCGTGATGCGGCCGTTCCTGGATCCCGACGCCGGCGGGCGTCGCCGCGTCTGGCTGTTCGGCGGCATCGCGGGCCTGGTCGTGCTGGCGGCGTCGCTGGCGGTCGTGCAGCTGGTGGTGCTGAAGATGCTGCCATTCGACAACAAGTCCGAGTTGCAGGTGGTCGTCGACACACCGGAAGGCCGCACGCTGGAAGACACCAATGCGCTGCTCGTCGAACTGGCGTCGGTGATCGATACGGTGCCCGAGGTGCTCGACTACCAGGGCTATGCCGGCACCGCCGCGCCGATCAATTTCAACGGGCTGGTGCGGCAATACTTCCTGCGCAGCGGCAGCAATGTCGGCGACCTGCAGGTGAACCTCGTCGACAAGCACCTGCGCAAGCGCCAGAGCCACGAGATCGCGCGCGCACTGCGGCCGCGGCTGGCCGCGATCGGCCGCGCCCACGGCGCATCGGTCAAGGTGGTGGAAGTTCCGCCGGGGCCGCCGGTGCTGTCGCCGCTGGTGGCGGAAATCTACGGCCCCGACTACGCGCGCAGCCGTGGGATCGCGCGCGGTCTCGAGCAGCGGTTCCAGGCGACGCCGGACATCGTCGATGTCGATTCCAGCGTCGAGGCCGACGCGACCCGCGAAGTGCTCGCCGTCGATCGCGTGCGTGCCGCGCGCCTGGGCGTGGCGCAACCGGCCATCGATGACGCGCTGGCGGCGGCCGTGTCCGGACTGGACGCGACCTGGATCCATGACAGTACGTCGAAATATCCGCGGCCGGTCCGGCTGCGGTTGCCCGTCGCCGAGCAGGCCAGCGCCGATCGCCTGCTCGCACTGCGCGTGCGCGGCGGCCAGGGGCAACTGGTGCCCTTGTCGGAGCTGGTCAGCGTGCAGCGCGCGCCGTGGGACGGCGCCATCTACCACAAGGACCTGCTGCCGGTGGTCTATGTCACCGGGGACGAAGCCGGCAAGCTCGACAGTCCGCTGTATGGCATGTTCAACCTGGTCGGCCAGGTCCGCGACCATCGCGTCGACGGCCAGCAGCTCGACCAGACCTTCATCGCGCAGCCGGCCGACACCAGCCACTTCGCGATCAAGTGGGATGGCGAATGGCAGATCACCTATGAGACGTTCCGCGACATGGGCATCGCCTACGCCGCCGGCATCGTGTTGATCTACCTGCTGGTGGTCGCGCAGTTCCGCAGTTACCTGGTGCCGCTGGTGATCATGGCGCCGATCCCGTTGACGGTGATCGGCGTGATGCCCGGGCATGCGCTGCTCGGTGCGCAGTTCACCGCGACATCGATGATCGGCATGATCGCGCTGGCGGGGATCATCGTGCGCAATTCGATCCTGCTGGTGGATTTCATCAACCACTCCGTCGACGCCGGGCTGGCGCCGGCCGATGCGGTGATCGAAGCCTGCGCGGTCCGGGCAAAACCCATCGTCCTGACCGGCGTCGCCGCAATGGTTGGTGCCTTCTTCATCCTCGATGATCCGATCTTCAACGGGCTCGCGGTGTCGCTGATCTTCGGCATCCTCGTCAGCACGGTGCTCACGCTGGTCGTGATTCCATTGCTGTACTACACGCTGCTGCGCTGGAAGGCGGGGCAGGAAGAGGAAGTCGCCGCATGACCGACGCTGTGCTCGTTGCCTGCCCCCACTGCCACGCGCTCAATCGCGTGCCGCCGTCGCGACTGGGTGAGGCGCCGACCTGCGGCAAGTGCCATCGCGCGTTGTTCGATGGGCATCCGATGCCGCTGGATACAGCCCATTTCGACGTCCATGCCGGGCGCAGCGGCTTGCCGCTGCTGGTCGACTTCTGGGCGCCGTGGTGCGGGCCCTGCAGGATGATGGCGCCGGAGTTCGAGAAGGCGGCCGTGCAACTGCAACCTGGCGTGCGACTGGCAAAGGTCGACACCGAGGCCGAGCCGGCACTGGGCCAACGCTTCGGCATCCGCAGCATTCCCACGCTTGCGTTGTTCGTCGACGGTCGCGAAGTGGCGCGACAGCCCGGCGCGATGTCCGCGACCGACATCGTCCGCTGGACGCGCCAGCACCTGCCGCGTTGACGGCAAAGGCCGCCGGCATGCGCGCGACTCAGTGGTCGAGTGCGTCGTCGAGCAAAGCCGCCAGCCGGTACGCCGCCTGGCGGATGCGCAGTTCGGCCAGTGGGCGTTGCTCGGCCAGGTAGCGACCGTCCATGGCGTGCCCCGATGGATACAGCGCGCGGGCGTTGACCAGCAGGCAGGACTCGCCCGCCCACACCGCTGGGTTGGCATTCGCAGCCGCGACAGGCGGCCATGGCGCGGCGGCGAGCCGATCGGCATACGGGCGCTCGCCCAGTCCGGCGGAGGCCAGCACGTCGTAGTCCCAGATTGCGTGCAGGTTGGTGCCGAGCACCCCGTCGACATAGCGGTCGCGCAGGAACGACGGCGGGACGTGGGCGGTCCGCAGGCTGACCTGGAAGCGGTTGCCACCCTTGTCGTGGTGGCCGCCCGCGTGCAACGGCTGGTGCGCGTCCGCGACCAGGTGCACGAGGAATTCCAGTGCCTCGCGGCGTGACTGCGGCGCGGCGGATGCGTCGGCCAGGATGGTCCGCTGCGCGCGGATCGCGCCGATCACGCAGTTGCCATCGGGGCAATCGCGTGGCGGATCGTAGCGGCAGCTGTCGTCCAGGGAGACGTAGTGCCAGCGCGACGTGGCCCTGAAACGGGACGGGTCGCTGTAGCGCAGGTCGTCGGCCCACCGGGCGACCCCCGCCAGCGTGGGGTCGCGCTCGCCTGCCAGCAGCATCTGGACCTGGGACCTGGTGACCGGCCGCAGATGGCGCTCCGCCAGGTCACCGACGAGGCGATGGCCCAGGGCGCTCCAGGCCATGGCGGCGGGGCTCAGGACCAGCAGAAGCAGCAGTACAGGCAGCCGGGGCATCGTCGGGGTGGGTCCATCACCGGGGAACCGTTAAAATAATGGGCTTTCCGCACCCCGTCTGTCAGGAGTTCCCGCAATGTCCATCTCTGGAAAGCCAATCAAGGTAGGCATCAACGGCTTCGGCCGCATCGGCCGCAACGTGCTGCGCTGTGCTGTCGAAAACTTCGGCAACGACATCGAGATCGTCGCCATCAACGACCTGCTCGAGCCCGACTACCTGGCGTACATGCTGAAGTACGACTCGGTTCACGGCCGCTTCGACGCCGACGTCTCGGTCGACGGCAACACGCTCAGCGTCAACGGCTGGAAGATCCGCCTGACCCAGGAGCGCGACCCGGCCAACCTGAAGTGGGCCGAGGCGGACGCCGAGGTCGTGATCGAGTCGACCGGGCTGTTCCTGGACAAGGCCGGCGCGCAGAAGCACATCGATGCGGGTGCGAAGAAGGTCATCCTGTCGGCGCCGTCCAAGGACGACACGCCGATGTTCGTGTTCGGCGTCAACGACAAGACCTACAAGGGCGAGGCGATCATCTCCAACGCCTCGTGCACCACCAACTGCCTGGCGCCGCTGGCGAAGGTCATCAATGACAAGTGGGGCATCAAGCGCGGCCTGATGACCACCGTGCATGCGGCGACGGCCACCCAGCGCACCGTCGATGGGCCCAGCCACAAGGACTGGCGCGGCGGCCGCGGCATCCTGGAGAACATCATCCCATCGAGCACCGGCGCGGCGAAGGCCGTGGGTGTCGTGATCCCCGAGCTCAACAAGAAGCTCACCGGCATGTCGTTCCGCGTGCCGACCTCCGACGTGTCGGTGGTCGACCTGACCTGCGAGCTGGAGAAGCCCGCGACCTACGCCGAGATCTGCGCGGAGATGAAGGCGCAGTCGGAAGGCGCGCTGAAGGGCATCCTCGGCTACACCGAGGACAAGGTCGTCGCCACCGACTTCCGCGGCGATGCGCGCACGTCGATCTTCGATGCGGGCGCCGGCATCGCGCTGGACAGCACCTTCGTCAAGCTGGTCAGCTGGTACGACAACGAGTGGGGTTACTCGAGCAAGTGCCTGGAAATGGTGCGCGTGGTCGCGGCCAAATAAAATCGTCTCCCATGGAAACGAAAAGCCCCGCCGATGCGGGGCTTTTTTTCATCCGTAGGATGGCTTCGCCGGCCACAGTTGCGACCACGGAACGCGCAGGTTGCGGCAGACGTAGATGTCGGGGTGCGAGGTTTCCTCGTTCTCGACGTGCCATGGGTTGCGGAAGCGTGCGGCGAGCGTGCAATCGGCCGGCGTGTCGCGCATGCCGTGCGCATCGTCTCCGAGCACGATCACCGTCGTCGGTGGTGGTGCGCCATAGCCGCGAAACCAGAATGAATTGACCGGGC
The DNA here is from genome assembly GCA_038222295.1 of Lysobacterales bacterium. Lineage (GTDB taxonomy): Bacteria > Pseudomonadota > Gammaproteobacteria > Xanthomonadales > Xanthomonadaceae > Cognatiluteimonas. The sequence continues at coordinate 13,231 of JBBRHT010000003.1, read as the reverse complement.
TGATCGCGCGCGGCAGCCCGTGGCCTGGCCCGTACAGGTCGATGGCGCCGGCTTCGCCATAGTTGTTGGCGTAGATGCCGGTCTGCGCGCGTTCGGCTGGCGGCAGGGAGCGATAGACGGCGGCAACCTGCGCGACATACTCCGGCCAACCGACCTGTTCGGCGAAGTTGTCGTGCGCCGCGCGGCTGATGCGCCAACCCGTCGAATTCACCGGCGCCCAGGGCAGGCCGACCGCCGCACCGGTGACCAGGGCGCCGGCCAGTCCGATCCCGATGACCACGCGCGACCAGCGTTGCATGTTCGGCTGCAGGCGCGCCAACCACTGTTCGCACGCCACTGCGCCGGCGGCGAGCAGCATCGGATAGGCCGGCGCCAGGTAGTAGCTGCGCCCGCCCGCGACCGCGAACAGGAGCAGCGCCGCCACGTACCACCAGGCCAGCACCCGGTAACGCGCGGCTCCCTTCGCAAGGCCCAGCCAGGCCAGTCCGGCCAGCCACAGTGGCAGCAGCAACGGACCCGTGCTGGCATACAGCTGCTGCAGCAGGAAGCCGCCGGTGCGGCCGATGCGCACGTCGCGCGCGTGGATGGACTGCAGGAAATCCAGCGCGATGAAGTCGTGCCTGAACTGCCACAGCCCGTTCGGCAGGAAGACCAGCAGCGACAACACGACGCCCGCCAGCAACCAGCCGTTTGCGAGGCACCGCCGTAATGGCGTCGCCAGGACGCCCACGGCAAGACCGGTGACGCAGAACAGCATGGTGTAGCGGGTCATCATCCCCAGTCCGATCACCAGGCCGACGCCCAGCCACCAGCGCGGGTCGTCGCGATTGATGAGCCGCACAACCATCCAGGCCAGCAGCACCCACCAGAGGCCGTCGAAGGCCGTGTACTGCAGCTGGCTGGCGGTGAGCAGCGAGAAGGGCGTCGCCGCGACAGCGAGCGCCGCCAGCATCTGCGCGGAACGCCTGCCACCGAGGTCGCGCGCGATGAGTCCGGCAAACACCATCGCAGCGCATTGCGCCAGGGAAGCAAAAAACCGGAAGCCACCCAGCGAATTCCCGAACAACAGCAACCCGAGTCGCCCCAGCGCCGGGGTCAGCGGCGGATAGGCGACATAGCCCCAGGCGAGGTTGCCGGCGTCGTCGAGCACCGCCAGTTCGTCGCGGTGGAACCCGTAGCGGCCGTTGAGCGCGACATGCAGCAGCAGTCGTGCCAGGGCCAGCGCCAGCAGGATGGCCAGGTCGCCGGGTCGATCGGTCGTGCGTGGGCTCGCCATGTGCCTGCCCCCTCCCCGGAGCGGGTGGGAGCTTAGCGCGAGTCGGCGCGTCAGCGTTCCAGCAACGGCAGCTTGTCGGGCACGCCGTCCCATTGCGCCGCATCGGGCAATGCCGGCTTGCGTCGGGTCAGGACCGGCCACAGCGGCGCCAGTTCGGCATTGATCGCGAGGAATGGCTCTTGGCCACCGGGTACGTCGTCCTCGGCAAAGATCGCACCCACCGGGCATTCGTCCACGCACAGGGTGCAGTCGATGCATTCCACGGGATCGATGACCAGGAAGTTCGGACCCTCGTGGAAACAGTCCACCGGACACACCTCCACGCAATCGGTGTGCTTGCACTTGATGCAGTTTTCGGTGACGACGTGGGTCATGCGCCTGCAGCGGTCCGGGGCGCGCCAGTATCGCCCGCGTGAAGATGCATTTCACTGACCTGGGTCAAGGCCGGGCGGGACGCCGTCACGGATACTGCGCTTGATGGACGACATGACTGCAGGAACCGCGCCCGCCACGGAGCTGGGCGCAGACGATATCGAGCGCCTGGTCGACCGCTTCTACGATCGCGTCCGCGTCGACCCCGTCCTGGGACCCATCTTTGGTGCCGCGGTGCACGACTGGGCTGCGCACAAACGCACGCTGGTGTCGTTCTGGTCGTCGGTGGCGCTGCGTGCCGGCACCTACCGCGGCAATCCGATGGCCGCGCACCGGCCGCATCCGATCCGCAGCCAGGACTTCGACCGTTGGCTGTGCTTGTGGCGGGAAACCGCGGATGCGGTGCTGGCTCCCGCGCATGCCGCGCTGTTCCAGGAGCTTGCCAACCGCATTGCCCGCAGCCTGCGCCACGGGCTGGGGCTGGATGTCCAGGTGTCGACCGCCGACTTGCTGGCTCCGGGGCAGCCGTCGGGCCAGCCTTGACGGAGCCGGCGCTGCCCGCAGCTGCGTGATCGGTCCGGCGCTGCCGGTTTGAACCGCGCCGCTCGCGCCCGGACAATGGGCCGCTACCCACCACGGAAGGCGCCATGTCCATTCTTCGCATGACCGATCTCGAACTGGCCGGCAAGCGCGTGCTGATCCGCGAGGACCTCAACGTGCCCATCGAACGCGTCGATGGGCAGCCGCCGCGGATCACCTCCGACCAGCGCATCGACGCCGCATTGCCCACCCTGTGCCTGGCGCTGGAACGCGGCGCGGCCGTCATGGTGATGTCGCACCTCGGACGGCCCAAGGAAGGCGTCTGGAGCGATGCCGACTCGCTGGCGCCAGTGGCGGCGCGCCTGTCGGAACTGCTCGGTCGCGACGTGCCGCTGCTGCGGGACTACCTGGATGGCGTGCAGGTCCAGCCGGGCCAACTGGTGCTGCTCGAGAACTGCCGGATGAACGTCGGCGAGAAGAGCGACGACGAGGCGCTGGCGAAACGCTATGCGGCGCTGTGCGACGTCTTCGTCATGGATGCCTTCGGCACGGCGCATCGCGCGCAGGCGTCCACACACGGCGTGATCCGTTTCGCCAAGACCGCCTGTGGCGGCCCGCTGCTCATGGCCGAACTCGACGCGCTCGCCAATGCACTCGACAATCCGGCGCGACCGCTGCTGGCCATCGTCGCCGGATCCAAGGTCAGCACAAAACTGGAGTTGCTGTCCTCGCTGGTCGGCAAGGTTGACCAGCTGATCGTGGGCGGCGGCATCGCCAATACCTTCATCGCCGCCGAGGGATTCGACGTCGGCAAGTCGCTGGTCGAGCGCGACCTGCTCGACGCCGCACGGCAGATCATGCGCGATGCCAAGGCGCGCGGAGCCGACATCCCGGTGCCGACCGATGTCGTCGTCGCCCCCAGGTTCGCCGCCGACGCGCCGGCCACGGTGAAGCCGGTCGATGCCGTCGGTGCCGAGGACATGATCCTGGACATCGGCCCGCAGACCGCGCAGCGCTACGCGACGCTGATCCAGCGCGCCGGCACCGTCGTCTGGAACGGGCCTGTCGGCGTGTTCGAGTTCGACGCCTTCGGCCACGGCACCGAAACGCTCGCCCGTGCCATCGCGGCGTCGGATGCGTATTCGATCGCCGGCGGTGGCGACACGCTCGCGGCGGTCGACAAATATGGAATCGCCGACAAGGTCAGCTACATCTCCACCGGTGGCGGTGCGTTCCTGGAATTCCTCGAAGGCAAGGAGTTGCCTGCGGTGACTGCACTGAAGGCCGCGGCTGCCGCGAACGCATGATCGCCGGTGCCGGCGCCGGTCGCGCGTGTCTAGCCTTGGCGTAAGGCCCAGTCCTGCGCCAGCAGTCCGAACAGCTCGGTGTCGCTGATCGCATCGCCGACGAAGTAGCGCTGCCGCAGCAAGCCCTCGCTGGCGAACCCCAGCCGTTGGAGCAGCTTGCGCGAGTCGTCGTTGCGCGGATCGATGTCGGCTTCGATGCGGTGCAGGGCGAGCGTGCGGAACGCCCAGTCGAGCGACAGGGCGACGGCTTCCGCCGCCAGGCCTTGCCCCCAGTGGTCCCGGTGCAGGGCATAGCCGATCTCGGCGCGACGGTGGCGCGGTTCGAAGCGGAACAGCGTGCAGGTGCCGATGACGCGGTCGTCGCTGCGTCCGGTGACGACCCAGTTGAGCATGGCGCGCTGGTCGAATGCGTCCTGGATTTCGGCGATGAGGCCTTCTGCCTCGCCGCGGGTCGTCATTGGCGGCCGACTCCAGTAGCGCATGACGTCCGGGTTCGCGAACAACGCGAATACGGCGTCGGCATCCTCGGCACGCGGACCACGCAATTGCACGCGCTTGCCCTGCAGTCGCGGAAACGACGGCAGCGCTGCCAGCGTGGAAGGGATGTCGATGCGCGTCGTCGCAGTCATGGTGTCGCCGGCCTGCTGTGCTAGCGTTGGATCATGAAACAGATTGCCATGAACGACCATCGCAGGCGCACCAAGATCCTCGCCACGCTCGGCCCGGCGACCGACCCTCCCGGCATGCTGGACGCGCTGCTGCGCGCTGGCGTCGACGTGGTCAGGCTCAACTTTTCGCATGGCGATCCGTCGGCGCAACTCGAGCGCGCGCGTGCCGTGCGCGAGGCCGCAGAACGCATCGGCGTGGAGGTCGGCATCCTTGCCGACCTGCCGGGGCCGAAGCTGCGGATCGAGCGTTTCGCCGAGGGCCGGGTGCAGCTGCTGGCCGGCGAGCGCTTCGACCTCGTCGCCCGCACCGATGCCCCGGCCGGGACGCGCCACGAAGTGGGCATCAGTTATCTGGGCCTGCCCGACGATGTGCGTGCCGGCGACACCCTGCTGCTGGACGACGGCATGATGCAGCTGCGGGTCGAGCGCATCGAAGGCGAGCGCATCATCACCACCGTCCTCAACGACGGTGCGTTGTCCGACCGCAAGGGGCTCAACCGGCTGGGTGGCGGCCTGTCGCTCGGCGCGCTGACCGATCGCGACCGCGAGCTGATCGGGGTCGCTGCGCAACTGGGCGCGGAATTCATCGCCGTGTCCTTCTGCCGCAATGCCGCGGACATGGAAGAAGCACGCGCCATCGCGCGCAGCCACGGCAGCGATGCCGCGCTGATGGCCAAGATCGAACGCGCCGAGGCCATCGAGAACCTCGCCGAGATCATCGACGCCAGCGACGCGGTGATGGTCGCGCGCGGCGACCTCGGGGTCGAGATCGGCGACGCCGAATTGCCCGGCCTGCAGAAGAAGATCATCCGTGAGTCGCTGGCGCGCGGAAAGGTCGTCATCACCGCCACGCAGATGCTGCAGTCGATGGTCGACAGCCCGATCCCGACCCGCGCCGAGGTGCTCGACGTCGCCAACGCCGTGATCGACGGCACCGACGCGGTGATGCTGTCGCAGGAAACCGCGGCGGGGAAATATCCGCTCAAGGCCGTCGAGGCGATGGTCCGCATCTGCACCGGCGCGGAAAAACAGTTCGAGGCCAACACCAACTTCGAGCAGGCACAACGCGACCTGGAGCGCACCGACCAGGCCATCGCGATGGCGACGATGTTCCTGTCCGAGCACATCGGCGTGCGCGCGATCGTCGCCATGACCGAATCGGGCGGGACCGCGCGCTACCTGTCGCGGTTCCGCTCCAACGTGCCGATCTTCGGCCTGTCGCGCCACGTCGGTGCGCGGCGCCGGATGGCCCTGATGCGCGATGTCTTCCCGGTGGATTTCGACAGTCGCGGCCTGGCGACGCGCGAGGCCGCGCGCGAATCGCTCAAGCAGCTGTTCGACCAGGGCCTGCTTGTCGAGGGCGACCGCGTCATCATCACCAGCGGCGACCACATGCAGCAGCATGGCGCGACCAACACCCTGCGCCTGCTGCAGGTCGGACACTCGGGCCACGCCGAGGGGTTGGGCGAGCTCTAGTCCCGGGATCACCTCGCGCATGACCTGCGGCTGCTCTTGGCGGGCCGGCCGGGGTGCGCAGGCCTTCGCATGGCGAGCGCGTGGCGCCAGTTATAATTCCGCTCTTTCCGCAGCGAGCCGACCCCCAATGAGCATCGAACAGCTTGCCGAAACCGCCCAGGCCATGGTTGCCGCGGGCAAGGGCATCATCGCGATCGACGAGTCCAACAACACCATCGCCAAGCGCTTCGAGGCGGTCGGCATCCCCAACAGCGAAGAAAACCGTCGTGCGTACCGCGAGATGCTGCTGACCACGCCCGGCCTCAACGAACATATTTCCGGCGCGATCCTGTACGACGAAACGATCCGCCAGTCGACCAAAGCCGGCGTGCCATTCACCAAGCTCATGCGCGACAACGGGATCATCCCCGGCATCAAGGTCGACAAGGGTCCGCAGCCGCTGGCCGGTTTTCCCGGTGAAGTCGTCACCGAAGGCCTCGATGGCCTGCGTGACCGCCTCAAGGAGTACTACGGCCTGGGCGCGCGTTTCGCCAAGTGGCGCGCGGTGATCCACATCGGCGAGGACATCCCGTCGGGCAGCTGCATCGAGGCCAACAGCCATGCGCTCGCGCGCTACGCAGCGCTGTGCCAGGAGCAGGGCCTGGTGCCAATGGTCGAGCCCGAAGTGCTGATGGACGGGTCGCACGATATCGAGACCTGCTACGAAGTCACCGAGGTCGTCCTGCGCTCGTTGTTCGATGCGCTCTACCAGCAGAGCGTGATGCTCGAGGGCACCATCCTCAAGGCATCGATGGTCGTCCCGGGCAAGGACTGCGAAGAACAGGCGTCGATCGACGAGGTGGCCGAATCCACCTTGATGTGCCTGAAGACAACCGTGCCGGCGATCCTGCCGGGCATCGTGTTCCTGTCCGGTGGCCAGAGCGATGCCGATGCGACGGCGCACCTGGATGCGATGAACCGCATGGGCCCGCAACCGTGGCCGCTGTCGTTTTCCTACGGCCGCGCGATGCAGTCCGCGGCGCTCAAGCTGTGGTCGCAGGACATGGTCGGCAACGTCGCCAAGGCGCAGCAGATCGTGCATGCGCGCGCACGCGACAACGGCCTCGCCGCACTTGGCCAGTGGACGGGCGGCGCCTGATCACGATTCGACATGCATGGAGAACGCCGGCCTAGCGCCGGCGTTTTTTTGGCTGGTTGAGCGCCGCGATCCCGTCTGCTTCACGACCCGGCAAGCACATCGCGATACAGCGTCGCCATGGCCGCATCGTGGCAGCAGAACAGGACGCGCCCGGGCGAGGTCTCGCCCCACGATCGCATCGACTCAACCGCGATCGGGACCGCATGTTCCGGCGGAAAGCCGTAAATGCCGCAACTGATCGCCGGGAAGGCCAGCGTCCGGAGGTCATGCGCGTGTGCAATCGCCAGGCATGCGGCGTAACAGGAGGCGAGCAGTTCCGACTCGTCGTTGTCCCCACCCAGCCAGATCGGCCCGGCCGTGTGGATGACATGCGCTGCCGGGAGCAGGGCGCCGCCGGTGAGCCGTGCCTGTCCGGTCGGGCAGCGGACTCCTGTTCGCACCAGCGGCAGCTCCCGGCATTCGGCGAGCAGGTCCGGCCCCGCCGCGCGATGGATGGCGCCATCGACGCCACCTCCACCGAGCAGTCGCTCATTCGCTGCATTGACGATGGCGTCGACCGACAACGTGGTGATGTCGGCGACGACGACATCGATCAGCATCGCGTACTCAGGCGCGCAACCGCTTGAACATCACAGGCTCAGCCGCGCTGCGATTGCATTGGCTGACTGTCGGCGTCCGCCGCGCCGCCGCGCCGCCGCGCGCTTTGCAACATGCTTGCGGCAAGCGTGTCCCATGCTCGCCAGCTGCGCGATCGCACTGGCAGGCTGTCAGTGCCCGCCGTGCCGCCGCGCGCTGCGCAACGTGCTTGTGACAGGGGCATCACAGGCTCGCCAGCCATTCGTCGTCGGACGCTTCGTTGACGCCTTCCATCAGGAATGTCGACAGATAGCGCTCGCCGGTATCGGGCAGCATCGCCAGGATCACGCTGCCTTCTTCGGCCGACTTCGCGATGTCCAGCGCGGCGGCGACGGTCGCTCCCGCGGAGAGGCCGACGAAAATGCCTTCCTCCTGGGCCAGCCGGCGTGCGACGTCGCGGGCGACCACGTCATCGACCGGCAGGATCTGGCTGGCGACGTTCCGGTTGAGCACCTCAGGCACGAAGTCTGGCGTCCAGCCCTGGATCTTGTGCGGGGCCCAGTCTTTTCCGGCGAGCAGGGACGCGCCTGCCGGTTCGCAGGCGGTGACCTTCACTTCGGGGCGCGCAACGGCCAGTACTTCGCCGACGCCGGTCAGGGTGCCGCCCGTGCCCCAGCCGGTGACGAAATGATCCAGCCGGCGACCAGCGAAATCCCGCAGGATCTCGGTTGCGGTCGTCTGCCGGTGGTAGGCCGGGTTCGCCGGGTTGGTGAACTGGCGGGCGAGGAACCAGCCGTGTTTAGCGGCGAGCTCCTCGGCACGCCGCACCATGCCCGTTCCCCGTTCAGCCGCGGGCGTCAGGATGACCTTGGCGCCGTACGCGCGCATGAGCTTGCGCCGCTCCATGGAGAACGAATCGGACATCACCGCGACGAACTTGTAGCCGCGCGCGGCGCAGACCATGGCCAGGGCAACGCCGGTGTTGCCCGATGTCGCCTCGATGAGGGTGTCGCCGGGCTTGAGCAGGCCTTTCGCTTCGGCGTCCAGGACGATGGCGATGGCCAGCCGATCCTTCACCGAACCACCGGGGTTGAAGGATTCGACCTTGGCATACAGGTTCACGTGCGGCGGCGCGATGCGATGCAGGCGCACGATGGGGGTATTGCCGATGGTGTCGAGGATGCTGGCATGCAGGGTCATGGCGTCGGCTCGATGGAGGTGGGGACGGACCCGTCCTTGGGGCGGGGTCCGGGAAGTGTGCACCGGCTTCCGTCAAGGTGGCAGCGGCGGCAAACGACCGGCAGGGGCGTCGGTTGACCGGGGGCGCATGGGCCTGACGGCACGGGTCCGCTCACGAGCCGCCCGGTAACATGATGCGGCTGTCCGACTGGTTGGAGCGATTTTGCCAAACATGATGTTGCGGCGCCTGCTGCCGCGAAGCCTGGCCCTCGCGATGCTGGCCTGCAGCATGCTTGCCTCGTGCGGCAAGCATGCGTCTCCCGAAGGCAAGGCGGGCGACCGGCCGGTTGCGGTGACCGCTACCGTGCTGCGCCCCCAATCCATCCACGACTCGGTGCAGGCGCTGGGAACTGCGCAAGCCGAGGAGTCGGTCACCATCACCGCCAAGGTCAGCGATGTCGTCACCCGACTGGCGTTCGACAGCGGCCAGCGGGTGCACGCCGGCCAATTGCTGGCGGACATGAACAGCCGCGCGCAGCAGGCCGATGTCGCGGCTGCCGAAGCCGCCCTGCGCGATGCCGAACAGCAGTTGCGGCGCGGCCAGGAACTCGCCAACCAGCAACTCGTCGCGCGCGGCCAGGTAGACACGTTGCGTGCCAACCGCGATGCCGCTGCCGCCACCGTCCAGGCCAAGCGCGCATCGGTGGCCGATCGCGCGATCACCGCCCCATTCGCCGGTGTCCTGGGCTTGCGCCAGGTCAGCCTGGGCGCACTGGTTTCGCCCGGCACCGTCATCACCACGCTCGACGACGACCGCACCATCAAACTGGATTTCACCCTGCCGGAAGCCGCGCTGTCGGCTGTCGCGGCGGGCCAGTCCATCCACGCGAGCAGCGACGCCTGGCCCGGAGTCGATTTCGACGGCCGCATCGCCAACATCGACAGCCGCGTCGACCCTGGCACGCGCGCGATCCGTGTGCGCGCCGAACTCCCCAATCCCGACGGCAAGCTCCGCCCCGGGATGCTGCTGCGCGTGCAGGTGCAACTGCCCGCGCGCACTGCGCTGGTCCTGCCGGAACTGGCCGTACAGCAGGAAGCCGAGCAGAGCTCCGTATTCCGCATCGTTGGCGACATCGCGCACCTGGTGCCGGTGACATTGGGCACGCGCCAGCAGGGTGGGGTCGAAGTCGTGTCCGGACTCAAGGCCGGTAATCGCATCGTCGTCGAAGGCACGGTCAAGCTGCATGACGGCAGCCGGGTGACGATTGCCGGCGGTGCCGCGGGCGACGTCACCGCAGGCGACGGCAATGGCAAGGCGAACGCCGCGCGATGAAGCTGTCGGACATCTCGATCCACCGCCCGGTGCTGGCGACGGTGATCAGCCTGTTGCTGATCGTCCTGGGCATCATCGCATTCACCCGGCTGCCGCTGCGCGAATTGCCGGATATCGATCCGCCGGTCGTGTCGATCAGCACCACCTATACCGGTGCCTCGCCCGCGGTCATGGAAACGCGCGTCACCAAGGTGCTGGAGGATGCGGTCTCCGGCATCGAGGGTGTCGACACGATCCAGTCGAACAGCCAGAACGGCACCTCCAACATCAACATCGAGTTCACGCTCAAGCGCGACATCGAAAGTGCCGCCAACGACGTGCGCGATGCCGTCAGCCGCAACCTGGACAAGCTGCCCGACGACGCCGACGCGCCGCAGATCCGCAAGGTGTCCAGCGACTCGGACGTGATCGTGTGGTTCAACTTCAGCGGACGCGGCATGGACACGCTGGCGCTGACCGATTACGCCGAGCGTTATCTCGTCGACCGCCTGTCCACCGTCGACGGCGTCGCGCAGGTCCAGCTTGGTGGCGCGCAGGACTACGCGATGCGCATCTGGATCGACCGCGATGCGCTTGCCGCGCGCGGATTGACGATCGACGACATCACCAGCGCCTTGCGCGCCCGCAATGTCGACATACCGGCCGGACGGCTCGAATCGACGACGCGCGATTTCACCCTGCAGCTGGACCGCAGCTTTGGCGACCAGGCGGACTTCGCCCAGCTTCCCATCGGCCACGGCAGCGACGGCCATGTCATCCGCCTGTCCGAAGTCGCCCGTGTCGAACTCGGCTCGCGCGAGCGCCGTGCCTATTACCGCACCAACGGCAAGTCGCAGGTCGGCCTGGGCATCGTCAAGACCTCGACGGCCAATGATCTTGCCGTCGCCGAAGCGGTGAAGAAGGAAGTCGCCGCGATCAACCGCACGCTGCCGACCGGGCTGCATATCGACGTCACCTACGACGCCACGGTGTTCATCGACGTCGCCGTGCACGAGGTCTACAAGACGCTGGCCGAAGCCATCGCGATGGTGCTGCTGGTGATCTGGCTGTTCCTGGGCAGCATGCGTTCGGCCCTGGTGCCCGCGGTGACGGTGCCGGTCTGCGTGATGGCGGCGTTCGTGCCGCTGCTGGTCTTCGGCTTCTCGATCAACCTGCTGACCTTGCTCGCGCTGGTGCTGAGCATCGGACTGGTGGTCGACGACGCCATCGTGGTGCTAGAAAACATCCAGCGCCGGGCCGATCTCGGCGAGCCCGCGCCCTTGGCGGCATTGCGTGGCACCCGCCAGGTCGGCTTCGCGGTGCTGACGACCACCGCGGTGCTGGTGGCGGTGTTCCTGCCGATCGCCTTCCTGGAGGGCAACAACGGCCGGTTGTTCCGTGAGCTTGCCGTGGCGCTGGCTGGCGCCGTCGCCATCTCCGCGTTCGTTGCGCTGAGCCTGACACCGATGATGTGCTCGCTGCTGGTGCGCCCGCACACCAATCCGCGCGGCTTCAATGCCTGGACGGAGCAGCGCCTGCGTGCGCTGGCCGATGGTTACAAGCGCCTGCTCGCGCGCTTCATCGCCTATCCGGTGTGGTTCGGCGTGGCGATGGTGGTGGCGCTGCTGCTCACGCTGGGCTTGTTCAAGCTGGTGCCGCGTGAGCTCGCGCCCAACGAGGATCGTGGCGCCTTCAGCGTGTCCGTGACCGGACCGGAAGGCGCGGGCTTCGATTACACCGTCGCGCAGATGACAAAGGTCGAGCAGATCCTGATGGGCTACGTCGGTGGAGACAAGCCGGCCAATCGCATCCTCAGCCGCGTTCCCGGCGGCTACGGCCCGTCGGAAAACATGAACAACGGTCGCGCGATCGTCATCCTCAAGCCGTGGAACCAGCGCGATGCCAGCACCGACCAGGTCGTGGAGGAGATCCGTCGCGACCTCGGCGCGATCCCGGGCGTGCGTGCGATTCCGCAGACGCGCCAAGGGCTGGTTCGCAGTGGCGGACAGCCGCTGCAGGTCGTTCTGCAAGGTCCGGATTACCGGCAACTGGTCCAGTGGCGCGACCGCATGCTCGCGCGCATGCAGCAGAACCCGGGCCTGTATGGCGCCGATGCCGACTACAAGGAAACGCGACCGCAATTGCATGTGATCGTCGACCAGGCCAAGGCCGCCGATCTCGGCGTCACCGAGCAGGCGATCGGCGACACGCTGCAGGCGATGCTGGGTTCGAGCCGGGTGACGACGTTCGTCCGCCAGGGGCAGGAGTACGACGTCGTGCTGCAGGGGGAGGCCGGTGAGCGCTCCACGCCGACCGACCTGCGCAATCTCTACGTCCGCAGCCGCAGTGGCGCACTGGTTCCATTGGCGAGCGTGGTCCACCTGGAGGAGCGCGCCGAAGCCGGCAGCCTCGGCCGCTTCAACCGGCTGCGTGCGATCACGCTGTCGGCAGGGCTGTCGCCCGGTTACACGCTTGGCGAGGCGATCGACTGGGTGCGCACGACCGGACGTACGCAATTGCCCGCGACCGCGCAGCTGGATTTCAGCGGGCAGTCGCGCGAGTACCTGCAATCGGGCAGCGCGGTGCTCTTCACCTTCGGCATGGCCTTGTTGATCGTCTTCCTGGTGTTGTCGGCGCAGTTCGAGAGCTTCCTGCATCCGCTCGTCATCATGCTGACGGTGCCATTGGCGGTGCTGGGCGCATTGCTGGGGCTGTACCTGTTCGGAAAATCGCTGAACCTCTTCAGCCAGATCGGCATCGTCATGCTGGTCGGGCTGGCGGCGAAGAACGGGATCCTGATCGTTGAATTCGCCAACCAGCGCCGCGACGCCGGGCTGACGGTGACGCAGGCGATCCTCGACTCCGCGGCGACACGCATGCGGCCGATCCTGATGACGTCGGTGGCGACGATCGCAGGCGCGATGCCGCTGATGCTGGCCACCGGTGCCGGTGCCGGCAGCCGCACGACGATCGGCGTGGTGGTGGTGTTCGGGGTGGCGGTGTCGACCTTGCTGTCGCTGTTCGTGGTGCCCGCGTTCTACCTGCTGCTGGCCCCGCATACGCGACCGCCCGATGCGCGCACGCACCGGCTCGACCAGATGGATCGCCAGACGCCATCGGTCGATATCCAGGCCGAAACCTGAGCGCGGTAGACTGCGGCCCCACCTGCGGTATCCGGCCATGCCACGCAACGACGACAAGCCCGCCAGTCCCTGGCGCACGCCTGCCACGCGGGCGCCGGCCCCGGCTCGCGCACCTGCACCTGCGGCGACGCCGCTGCCCGCTCCCGCGCATGAGCAGCGTGACCTCGAACTGCGCCTGTATGGACTGAACGCCATCCGCGCGGTGCTGGCGCGCCGGCCCGAGGCCATCCGCAAGGTCTGGCTG
>JBBRHT010000002.1:0-29810 GCA_038222295.1 Lysobacterales bacterium | reverse complement strand
CCAGCAGGACCACGCGCGACGGCCGACGTTCATTCCACAGCGAGACCGCCCGATCGAGCCGGGCCTGGAAATCGCGATCGATGCGTCCACGCGGGGCGTGCTTGCCGAACAGCAGCACGCAGTCGCCTTGTTCAGGCCGGCACGGTGCCCGACGCGCGACGCGGATGACGTGCACCAGGTAAGCCACGTACACCAGGCCAGCGCTGAGCACGCAGGCAGCCGCGGCGACGAAACCCGAATGCAGTACGTCGCCGTCCCCGAGCAGGGCGAGGCGATGGTCGTGGCGGCTGGACATGCGCGGACTGTAGCCCCTGTACGGCGCCCATTCCGGGACGCTGGCTATACTTCTTGCCCTGGCTTGGCGCGGTTGTCGATGCGTCGGGCGACCAAAAGTTTACCGGAGTCGCGCGTGCCCCCAACGTTGTCCCCGATGCAAGCGCTGTCCATTCGCGCCTACACCGCCACCACCGCGTTGGGTCGCGGTCGCGCGGCGCAGGCCGACGCCTTGCGCGCGCGCCGGGGTGGCTTGCGCCGCAATGATTTCGGCGACGCTGGGCTGGATACCTGGATCGGTCGCGTCGACGGGCTGGAGGACGCGGCACTGCCGGCGGCCTTCGCACAATGGGAATGCCGCAACAACCGGCTGGCCTGGCTCGCGTTGCAGCAGGATGGCATGCTCGACGTGGTAGCCACGATGCGCGAGCGCCATGGCGCCGAACGCGTGGCCTTGGTGCTGGGCACCTCCACCGCCAGCATCGGGGAGACCGAGGCGGCCTACGCCGACCTGCGCAGCGGCGACGACGGGCGCCAGCAATTTCCACCGGCGATGCAACGCTCCATCGTGCATACGCCCCATTCGCTCGGTGATTTCGTGCGCGAGGCGACCGGGTTGCGCGGCCCCTGCGTCACCGTGGCGACCGCCTGCTCGTCCAGCGCCAAGGTCTTCGCGCAGGCGGTGCGGCTGATCAACGCTGGAGTGGTCGACGCGGCCCTCGTCGGTGGCGTGGATACGCTATGCGGCAGTGTCCTGTATGGCTTCAACGCGCTCGGCCTGGTGTCGACGCGCGCCTGTCGTCCGTTCGATGCCACGCGCGACGGCCTGTCGCTTGGCGAGGCCGGTGGCTTTGCCGTGCTGGAACGGTCCAGCGACGGGCTTGGCCTGCAGTTGCGCGGTTACGGCGAATCCAGCGACGCACACCACATGTCCACGCCGCATCCGCAGGGCCTGGGCGCACGGCTGGCCATGCGCGATGCGCTGGCCCGCGCCGGCATCGGCGCCGACGCGGTCGGTTACCTCAACCTGCACGGCACCGCGACACCGGCCAACGATGCGGTGGAGGCCCGCGCCGTGGCGGCGCTGTTTCCCGACACGCTGCATGCCGGCTCGACCAAGGGCTGGACCGGGCATACGCTGGGCGCGGCGGGCATCGTCGAATCGGTGTTCGCCCTGATCGCACTGGAGGACGGACAACTGCCGGGCACGCTCAACAGCGAGCAGGCCGATGCCGCCTGCGGCCCGCAGGTCCGCTTCGACAACGCACGGCGCGAACTGCGCTATGCAATGAACAATTCGTTCGGCTTTGGCGGTAACAACGCCTCGCTCGTGTTCGGCAGGGCCGCATGAGTCGCAACCGTGCCGCATCGGCGGTCGCATGAGCAGTCTCGTTGCAACCCTGGAGGGCGTCGGTTTCTGGGCTACGGGGCTGCCGTCCTGGGAGGCCGCGCGCACGCTGGTCGTCGATGGCACGCTTCCGCAGAACCCGCCGTTGCGCCCTGCGCCGCAACTGCTGGCGCCGAATGAACGCCGCCGTGCGCCCGAGTCCGTCGCCGTCGCGCTGGAAGTGGCGATGGCCGCCTGCGCCGCGGCGGGACGCGATCCGAAAACGCTGCCGTCGGTGTTCACCTCGACCCATGGCGACCTGGCGATCACGGATTACATGTGCGCGACCCTGTCGACGGACGCGGCCTCGATTTCGCCCACGCGCTTCCACAACTCGGTGCACAACGCGGCTGCCGGTTACTGGACGATCGGTACCGGCTGCGTGGAGCCGGCGACCGCGCTCAGCAGTTACGACGCCAGTTTCGCCCAGGGCCTGCTCGAGGCGATGATGCAGCTGCAGTCCGGTGCCCCGGCAGTGTTGCTGGTCGCGTTCGACGCGGCCTCCACCGGGCCGCTGGCGGCGGTGTCCAGCAGCATCGGCCTTCTGGGCGGCGCGATGGTGCTGTCGCGCCAGCCGCGCGACGATGCACCGCAACTGCGGCTGACCTTGGTCGACGGCCAAGCCAGGACGCCGCAGGGAGCGCTCGCGGATTTGCTCGGCCGTAACGCGATGGCGCCCATGCTGCCCTTGTTCCAGGCCCTGGCCGGCGGCCAGGACCTGTTGGCGCTTCACGCCGGACCCGGGCGTCAATTGCGGGTGGAGATAGCGCATGGTTGGTGAGGGCATTCGATGACATTCCTGGATCGCAGCAACGTCGCGGCGGTGATTCCCGCGCTCAATGAGGCCTTGCGCATCCGCGGGGTGGTGGAGGGCGCGCTTGCCCATTGCGAACGGGTCATCGTGATCGACGACGGTTCCGACGACGATACGTTCGCGCGGATTGCCGACCTGCCGGTGACGGTGCTGCGGCACGAGCAGCGCAAGGGCAAGGGTGCATCGCTGCGGGATGGCTTCCGTGCCGCCCTGCAGGGTGGCAGCAGGGCAGTGCTGACCATGGATGGCGATGGCCAGCACGCGCCCGACGACATGCCCCGCCTGATCGAAGCCGGCAACGCGTATCCAGGCCATATCGTCATTGGCGCGCGCCTGCGCAAGCGCTCGCAGCAGCCGACCTACCGCCGGCTGGCCAACGAATTCGGGGACTGGGGCATCGCGTGGGCGACCGGTTACCAGATTGCCGATTGCCAGAGCGGTCAGCGCCTGTATCCGGCCGCCGTCGCGGCGCTGGAGGACGTGCCGGGGGAAGACTTCGTCTTCGAGGCCCAGATCCTGATCTCGGCCGCGCGCATGCTCGGCTCGCGCTGCGTGTCGGTGCCGATCGAATCGCGCTACAAGAGCGTGCACTCCAGCGAAGAATTCCGCGCCAGCCACTTCAAGCCGATCCGCGACTTCAGCCGCATCACCGGCCACATCGTCAAGCAGGCGCTGCGCAGCGAGAGCATCTTCGACACCTGGCGCAGCATCCGCGCCAACCCGCCGTTGATCCACGATCCCAGCGGCGAGTTCGCGCCCGCGCTCGCGGCCCGCATGCAGCGCGCCGGATGACGGGCTGGATTGCGCCAGCCGACAGCGAACGCACCGACGTCGCGATCCTCGGCGGCGGCCTGGCGGGATTGACACTGGCGATCCAGCTCAGGCAGCGCACGCCCGCTATCGCGGTGACCGTCATCGAACGTCGCGTGCATCCGGTTCGCGAAGCGGCATTCAAGGTCGGCGAGTCGACAGTGGAGATCGGCGCGCATTATTTTTCGCACGTGCTGGGCTTGCGCGAGCACCTGGACGCGGAGCAGATCCGCAAGTTCGGCTTCCGCTTCTTCTTCTCCGACGGTCGTGACGACGTCGATCGCTGCACCGAGCTCGGCGTCAGCCAGTTGCTGCCGATGCCATCGTGGCAGATCGATCGCGGCCGCTTCGAGAATTTCCTCGGCGAGCAGGCGCGGGCGCTCGGCGTCGCATTCCGCGATGGCGCGGTGGTGCGGTCGATCGACCTTGACGCCGCATCCGGCCACGCGGTTTCCTTCGAAAAGGACGGCGTTGCGGAAACGCTCGCGGCGCGGTGGGTCGTCGATGCCTCCGGGCGCGCGGCATTGCTCAAGCGCAAGCTCGACCTGGCCGAGCCCAACGACCATGACGTCAATGCGGTCTGGTGGCGCGTGGACGGGTTCATCGATCCCAATGCATGGTCCGATGACCTGCCTTGGCTGCAGCGCTGCGACCCGCCCGATCGCTGGCGCTCGACCAACCACATGTGCGGACCGGGTTACTGGTTCTGGCTGATCCCGCTGGCGTCAGGCGCGCATTCGCTGGGTATCGTCTGCGACGCGACGCTGCATCCGCTGGAGGCGATGAACACCCACGACAAGGCGATGGCATGGCTGCGCGAGCACCAGCCGCAAGTCGCGCGCTCACTCGACGAGCCCGGGCATGCGCTGCAGGATTTCCAGTTCCTGCGCCACTTCTCCCATGGCTGCAAGCAGGTGTTCTCGGCCGATCGCTGGGCGCTGACCGGCGACGCCGGACTGTTCCTGGATCCGTTCTATTCGCCGGGCAGCGATTTCATCGCCATCAGCAACGGATACATCTGCGACCTGGTCGAGAAGGATCACGCCGGCCAGCGGATCGCGCCGTACGTGGCGGTGTACCAGCAGCTGTACCAGTCGTTCTACGCCAACACGCTGACGCTGTACCAGGACCAGTATCCGTTGTTCGGCGACGCGCAGGTCATGCCGGTCAAGATCATCTGGGACTACACCTTCTACTGGGCGCTGCTGGCGCCGCTGTATTTCGCCGGGCGCCTGACCGACCTGGGCATGCTTGGGCGACTGCGTGCGGAGTTCTCCCAGGCGGCGGAGCTCAACATCGCGCTGCAGGCCCTGCTGCGTGACTGGGGCGAGCGCAACACCGGGCCGCTGGTTCCCGACCAGCGCATGCTCGACCAGTACAAGCTCGGCTGGTTCCACGAGATGAACCGAGCCCTGTCCGATCGCCTGGACGATGCGGCGTTTTTCGCGCGCATGCAGGACAACATCGCGCGGATGCGCTGGCTGGCGGCGGAGGTGCTGGCGCGGGCGCGCCAGTTGCATTCCGATATCGACGATCGCGGGCTGGGCGCGCTGTTGGCCGGCGACGATGCACATGGCTCGCTCGATGCATCGTGGTATGCCGCTGCGGCCTGATCCGGCCGCAATGTCACTGGCGAAAACCCCGCCCGGCCGAGCTTAGCGCGGCGGCTGGACCGTCGCTGGCGATGCGTCGGTGACGTAGATGGCCATGCCGTGTGCGTACTTCTGGGTCGGGCTGATGCTTACCCCGACGCCGCCGCCAATGTGGCTGTGGCCGCCGAAACTGCCCCCACCGACGCCCACGCCCACCGCGCTGCCGCCGTAGCCGCTCTCGGCTCCCTGGAAGAGCACGCCATTGGCGCCGAGTTTCGCCGCCTCGGCCCGCAGTTTCATCAGCACCGCGTTGGTCTTGTTCTGCTCGCCGTAGGTGAGCGGACCGCTCTGGGTCTCCAGCAGGGCCACTTCGCGATAGCGCGCGGGCGGCTGGTAATAGATGCGCACCTGGTCGGGTGCGATGGGCGGGTAGGTCGGGCCGAGCATGACCCGCGACGTGGTGGCGCAGCCCGCCAGGACGAGCGCGAGCAGTGCGACGGCTTGCGGACGCAGGTTCATCGACATCTCCTCGGCGGGAAACTGAGCATACGAGGCCGAGCATGAACCATCCGTGGACGCCACGGGGGCCGTCGCCCGCTCACCCGGGCAGGGCCGGCACGCGCACTGTGGGCAACAGCCGCGCAGTGAAATACGGGTCACGGTGGTAGCGGATCTTGTCGCATAGGACCGGATGCGCCATGCCCTCGTACAGCAACACCTGCCGCTCGCCGCCGAGCGCCTTGAGCTCCTGCGGCAGCAGCAATGCGCGCCGCTCCATGGTGTCGCTGTGCGACGTGTCGCGGCCGCGGGTGACATGACGCGTGCGCACGGTGGTGAAACCCAGCATGTCCGAATACTCGTTGGCGTCGCGCTGCTCGCGCGGCGCGAAGACGATCTGCGCGGCATGGTTGGTGACGAGCGTGCGCGCGACGTCCTTGCCGTAGGTCGCGTCGAGCTGGGACAGGCTCTGGACGACCGGTAGCAGGCGCAGGTTGTAGCCGGCCATGTAGGCGCTGGCCGATGCGAGGATGTCGAGCTTGCCGATGGCGGTGAATTCGTCCATCAGCAACAGGCACTGGTGCCGCAGCTGCGGGTTGTTGCGCGGCAGCTCCCGGGTGTTGGCATTGATCAGCTGCGCGAAGAACAGGTTGAGGATCAGACGGCCTTCGGCCAGCTTGTTCGGCTGGATGCCGACATAGATGCTCATGCGCCGCTTGCGCACGTCGGTCAGCAGGAAATCGTCGCCACTGGTGGCGGCATCGAGCACCGGATTGAGCCAGGGGTTGAGCGGTTCCTTGAAGCTGCCAAGGACCGATGCGAATGTCACGTCGGCCAGCGACAGCAGGTTGACGAAGGCGGTGCGGGTGTGTGGCCCGAGGAATCCCTGCGTCGACAGCGCCTCGATGCAGTCACGCAGCGGGCTGCCGTCCCCGGTGGACAGCCGGTAGAGCGCGCCCAGCGACGGCGCCGCCGGCACGCCCGGGAACCCCGTCCGTGCGACGTCGTCGCGGTTCTCGAACAGGTACAGCGCGAAGGCCAGGAATGCATTGCGCGACTGACTGGTCCAGAAGGCCTGTTCCGCGCGGCCGTCGGGATACAGCAGCGCCGCGATTCCCATCAGGTCAGAAATCCGCAACGCCGGATCGACCGACACATAGGTCAACGGGTTCCAGCGATGCGTGCGCCCGTCATCGGCGAAGGGATTGAACAGGAAGACGGCGTGACCCTGGGCCTGGCGCCAGCCACTGCTGAGTTGGAAGTTCTCCTGCTTGATGTCCAGCACCACGACCGACTCGCTGTACTCCAGCAGGTTCGGCACGACCACGCCGACGCCCTTGCCCGATCGCGTGGGCGCGGCAAGGAGAACCGACTGCTGCCCGCCGAGCCGCAACAGCTTGCCGCCATGCCGACCCAGGACGATGCCGTCGTCGGATCGCCGGAACAGGCCATGGCGATGGAGATCGCGGGCATTGGCGAAGCGCGCATCGCCGTGCATCGACTTGCGCATCGGCCGGAACGCCGCCGCCAGCAGCGCCCCGGCAACTGCGATCGGAATGCCGAAGCCCACCGCGCCCGCCAACGCGATGCGACCGGCATAGGGCCGCACCTGCGGCAGGCCGATCGCGCGCAGGTAGTCGGGATACAGGTGCCAGGCGGCGGCCATCGTTGGCAGCCCGAGCAGGCGGAGTGTCAGCGCGCCCGACAGGTACAGGCCGCACGCCAGGGCCAGCAGCACGACCGCCGCGGCAAGACCGATTTTCAGCTGGCGCATGCGCGCTCGTCCCTGAGTCCGTGTGGCCGACATCCTGTCGGCGGAATGATGGTGGTCCGGCGTGCATGCGCCGGTGCAACAGCGAACGCAGAGCGACGTCGCGCGGATCCGCGTCAATCGTCCTTGGCCGTTGTCCCCGCGTCAACCAGGATGGCGGCGTTCGGACGACCCCACGGTTCAGCGGGGCGGCGCGGCGAGTTCGCGGGCGTCGAGGACGCCGTTGCCGTCGCGGTCCTGGCGACCGAACGCAAGGGCGAGGCGGGCGCGATGGGCATCGCGCGAGATCGCCTGCCCGCGGCCGCCCGGCAGCTCGTCGCGCGACAGCATGCCGTCGTGGTTGCGGTCCATCGCATCGAAGCCGTAACACAACCAGTCCTGGTACTCGGCCAGCGACACGCGGCCATCGTGGTTGCCATCCATGCGCATCAGGTAGTCCGCGGGTGCGGGATCGACGGCGCCCGCGCCAGCGCAGGACAGTGACGCGAGCAGGACAAAAAAGCCCGGCAAGTGACGGCCGGGCTTCGGGGTGCCGCGGGGTTGCGCCGTGGCGATCAGCCGTGCCCTCAGGTGGACATCGAGCGCAGCGAGTAGCCCTTCAGGCGCGCCGAGAACTCCTGCAACGCACGATTGCCGCTGGCCTCGGCGTCATGGCACCAGGCCTGCAGGTGATGCAACGTCTCGGTGGCACTGTGGCTGCGGGCTTCGAGCACGGCGGCAAGCCGGGCGCGATGCTCGACCAGCGTGCGGATCCGGGGACGCTGCGCGACCCACGACTGCAACTGCTGCTGCGCGTCGGGTTTCAGCCAGCGGCCGTCGTCCGCCAGTCCCTTGCGCAGCTTGCGCGGCAGCAGCGCGCGCAGCTTCGCACCGGCGGCGCGGGCTTCCTCGCGCAAGGCCGGCTTGAGCACGTCGCGCTGGTAGTCCGTCATCGCCTGGAAGCGGATCGCCAGCAACGCCTTCAGCGTGTCGGCGTCGGGCACCGAGATGTTCGGCCGGACATCAAGCGAAGGCGCAACGCGCAACACCTTCGCCAGGCCCACCGACTCGAACGTGCGGATGGCCGCCCAGCCGATGTCGAATTCCCACTTGCGCAGGGCGAATTTCGCCGAGCTCGGGAACGCATGGTGGTTGTTGTGCAGTTCCTCGCCACCGATCCACACGCCCCACGGGGTGAGGTTGGTCGCGGTGTCGTCGGTGACGAAGTTGCGGTAGCCCCACCAATGGCCCAGGCCATTGACGACGCCCGCCGCCCAGAACGGGATCCACAGCATCTGGATCGCCCACACCGCGACGCCGGCGAATCCGAACAGCGCAAAGCTGATGAACAGCAGCAGCGTCGGACCCATGGTCGCGTGTGGCGTGTACAGGTGGCGCTCGATCCAGTCGCTGGGGCAGCCTTTGCCGTACTTGTCCATGTCGTCGCGATTGGTGCGCGCTTCTCGGTAGAGCTCGACGCCGCGCCAGAACACGGTCTTGATGCCCTTCTGCATCGGGCTGTGCGGATCTTCCTCGGTCTCGCACTTGGCGTGGTGCTTGCGATGGATGGCGACCCACTCGCGCGTCACCATGGACGTCGTCAGCCAGGTCCAGAAGCGGAACAGGTGGGCAACCGCCGGATGGAAGTCCACGCCGCGGTGCGCCATGCTGCGGTGCAGGTAGAGGGTCACCGAGAAGATGGTGAGCTGGGTGGCGACCAGCAGGTACACGGCAAGTCCCGCCCAGCCGGTTTGCAGCAGGCCGTGCGCGAGGAAGCCGAGGAAGGAAGCGGGCATTGCAGACTCCGGTGGGAACGGTCGGGCGGGAAGGGACGCGCGGGCGAATACCGCCGACGCGAAAAGAGGGTCCGCTCCAGACGGCATCATGCCAGCTTCATGCAACCCTCGCGTCAGTGACGGCCGGTTCCGTTCAGTCCGTCAGCCACATCGTGACGACGCGCGCACGGCGCGTTGCGACCCGGTCCCATTCACTCTCCTCGCGGCGCAAGGTGGCGCGTTGCCGCCAGGGCAATGAAGATGCGCCATGGATACGCGCCTGCACGACCATGCCTGAACTGCCTGAAGTCGAGACCACCCGCGCCGGCCTCGCGCCGCACCTGACCGGCCGCGTCGTCGAGGGCGTCGTGCTGCGGCGACCGGACCTGCGCTGGCCGATCCCCGACGACGTTGCGCGGCGATTGCCGGGCCAGCGCATCGTCGCCGTGCGGCGTCGCGCGAAGTACCTGCTGCTGGATACCGATGCCGGCAGCGCGCTGCTGCACCTGGGCATGTCGGGCAGCTTGCGCGTGCTCCCGGCGCAGACGCCGGCGGGGCCGCACGACCATGTCGATGTCGTGCTGCAGTCCACCACCGGCCACGCAGCGCAGGTGCTGCGTTTCAACGATCCCCGGCGCTTCGGTTGCCTGCTGTGGCAGCCCAGCGGCCAGACGCACGCCTTGTTGCGCGAGCTCGGGCCGGAGCCCTTGTCCGCCGGTTTCGACGGCGATTACCTGTTCGCGCGCAGCCGCGGCCGCAGCACGGCGGTGAAGAGCCTGCTGATGGACCAGCGCATCGTGGTCGGGGTCGGCAACATCTACGCTGCCGAAGCCTTGTTCGCCGCCGGCATCTCACCGCTGCGAGAGGCCGGCAAGGTGTCGCGGGCGCGCTATCTGCGCCTCGCGGAGGCGGTGCGCCGCATCCTGGCCCAGGCCATTGCGCGGGGAGGCACGACCCTGCGCGATTACATCAGTCCCGATGGCGCGCCGGGCTACTTCGAGCAGGAATTGTCCGTCTATGGACGCGGCGGGCAGGCCTGCCGGACCTGCGGGCGCATCCTCAGGCAGGCGGCGATCGGTCAGCGCACCACGGTCTGGTGCAGCCATTGCCAGCGCTAAACGCCAACCGGGTCACACTTCGGTCAATCCGTGGGGCTATATTGGCGCCGCCTCCGGGGGGAGTCGATTGGAACCATGACGTCCGAGATTGCCGAGATCACCCAGTGGCTGGAGGCCGCCCGCGAAGGTGACCGCAGCGCGCTCGATCGCGTCCTGGCCACGCTGTATCACGAGCTGCATGCGATGGCGCGCCGGCAACTCGCCGGCCAGCAGGCACATACGCTGGATGCCACCGCGCTGGTCCACGAGGCCTACCTCAAGCTGATCGGGCGGCAGACGGCGCGCTTCGAGGATCGCGCCCATTTCTTCGCCTATGCCGCATCGGCCATGCGCAGCGTCGTCGTGGACTACGCCCGCCAGCGGCTTGCGCAAAAGCGCGGAGGCGACCTGCACCGGGTGACCGAGCTGCCGGAGGAGCTCGAGGGCGGGTTGCGCCTGGACGAGGAGACGCTGGGCCTGGACACGGCGCTGACGCGGCTGGCGGCGGTCGATACCCGGCTGGCGCAGGTCGTGGAGTTGCGTTACTTCGCGGGGCTGTCGGAGCTGGAGATCGCCGCGCTGCTCAAGCGCTCCGAGCGCAGCATCCGCCGCGACTGGCAGAAGGCCCGTCTCTTCCTGCTGGCGTCGCTGCAGGACGCCTGAGCGCAGGGTCGATCGATGGACGCCGAACGCTGGCAACGGTTGTCTCCCCTGCTCGACGCCATGTTCGACCTGGAGCCGGAAGCCCGACTGGGCTGCCTGGCCTCCTTGCGCGAGGAGGATCCGCAACTGGCCGCGGACGTGGAAGACCTGATGGCCCTGGCCGCCGGGCGCGATGACTTCCTGTCGCAGCCGCTGGTGGCGCCGCTGCCGGGCATGCGCGCAGGCACGATGGTCGGGCCCTATCGGCTGGAGCGGATGCTGGGCGAAGGCGGCATGGGCCAGGTCTGGCTGGCCAGCCGCGCCGACGGCCTGTACCAGCGCCGCGTCGCGCTGAAGCTGCTGCGGCCGGGCCTGGCCGATCCTAAATTGCGGCTGCGCTTCACGCGCGAGCGCCAGATCCTTGCGCGGCTGGAGCATCCGCATATCGCCCGCCTGCTCGACGCCGGCATCAGCGAGGACAACCAGCCCTACCTCGCGCTCGAGCACGTGGATGGCGAGCCGTTGACCGACTGGTGCCGCGACCATGCGCTGCCGCTGGACGCGCGATTGCGGTTGTTCCTGCAGGTCTGCGACGCGGTCAGCCACGCGCACGCCAACCTGATCGTCCATCGCGACCTCAAGCCGTCCAACATCCTGGTCACGCCGCTGGACGAGGTGCGACTGCTCGACTTCGGCATCGCCAAGCTGCTGGACACCGGCAACTTCGAGCTGGAGCACACCCGTACCGGGCTGCGTACGTTCACCCTGCACTACGCCGCGCCCGAGCAGGTGCGCGGCGAGCCGGTCACCACGATGACCGACGTCTATTCGCTGGGCGTGGTGCTGTACGAGTTGCTGACGGACACGCGGCCCTACCGCCTGAAGCGGCAGACCGATGCCGAATGGGAGGAAGCGATCCTGGGCGAGGATCCGCTGCGCCCCTCGGCGGCGATGTCGCGCAACGAGGGAACCCCCGCCGAACAGCAGGCCCTTCGCCGTCGCGCCCGCGCGCTGGGCGGCGACCTGGACAACATCGTGCTGAAGACGCTGGCCAAGCGCCCGGAGCACCGCTATCCATCGGTCGAGGCGCTGGCGCTGGACCTGCAACGCTATCGCGAGGGCAAGCCGGTGCAGGCGCGGCGGCAAAGCGCGGGCTACCGGCTGCGCAAGTATGCGCATCGCCATCGCTGGTCGCTCTCCACGGCGCTGCTGGTGGCGCTGGTGTTGTCCACCGCGCTGGGCATCGTCGCCTGGCAGGCGCGGCAGGCCGTGCAGGAGGCCGCGCGCGCGCAGGCCCTGCAGGACTTCATGGTGGGATTGTTCGAACATGCCGGCGGCGACAACGGCGACGGCAAGCTCGACGTCCGCCAGCTGCTCGATGCCGGCGTGCAGCGCGGTACGCGCGAACTGGCGCGACAACCCATCGGCCGCGCGGAACTGTTCGGCGTCATCGCGCGACTGCGGCTCGGCCTGGGCGATTACCGGCAGGCACTGGCCTTGCTGGACCGGCAGGGCGCGATCCTCGATGTGCTGGGCAGCGACGCCCCGACCGGGCTGCGGATCGAGGCGGCGACCAGTCGTGGGCGCGCCTTGCGCCTGCTCGGCGACGAGCCGGGTTGCATCGACGTGATGCGGCCGATGCAGGCGCTGGTCGATCGCGAGCAACAGCAATTGCCGGTGCAGGCGGCCGAGTTCGATTCGCAGCTGGGACGTTGCCAACGCGGCATCGGCGCCACTGCCGCTGCATCGGCCCTGTTCCGCCGCTCGCTGGCGCTGCGGCGCGATCCGCTGGGCGATGCCGTCGGCATCCCGGAAAACCTCGCCGACCTGGCCGATCTGCAGAGCGACCACGGCGACAGTCGTGGCGCGCTGGTCAGCTACCGCGTTGCACTGGCGAAGCTGCGGGCCGATGTCGGCCGGCGGCACCCTCTTGCGATCGACCTGTTGCGGCGCGTGTGCGCCATGGAACGCAGCCTGGGTGACGTCCGCCTGGCCGAAGGCCACTGCAGCGAAGCGCTGCGGCTGTCCATGTCGGTGCATGGCCCGCAACATCCGGCGACGATCGATGCCAGCCGCCAGCTGGCCGCGATCCACGTCGACGAAGGCCGCCTGCGCGAGGCCGAGCTTGCGTACCGGGCCAGCCGCGCATGGCTGGTGGCGCACCTGGGGCCGGCGCACGACAGTGTCGCCAAGGACGACAACAGCCTGGCGATCATCGCCTGGGAGCGCGGCGACATCACCGCCGCACTGTCCGCACTCGACCAGGCCATCGCCATCCGGCGGCTGCGGCACAACCCGACGGACCTGGCGGCGGTGTTGTTCAACAAGGCGATGGTGCTGGGCGGGGCCGGCCGGCCGCGCGAGGCGCGTCCGCTGCTGCTGGAAGCGCGCAAGCTGCGCGCCGACCGGCTGGGGGCGGCGCATCCGCTGGTCGGCGACACCGATCGCCTGCTGGGCGAGGTCGATGCGGCGCTCGGCGACCCGCAGGCGCGCGGTGAACTGCTGCGCGCGGCGCAATCCACCCAAGCGGGTTACGGCGCGAACCACCCGCACACCCGGCGCGCGGAACTGTCGCTGGCCTGGTTCGACGCCAGCCATGGCGACGCCGGTGCAATGTCGCGCCTGGACGCGCTGTCGCACCTGTCGCAACACGACGTCGAACTGCGCAAGGTCGCCTGGCTCGCGATCGCCGACGCCGCGGGCCTGCGCTGCCGCGGGCTGCAGCGGCCTGCAGCGTTGGCGAGCCTGCAGGCTCTCGACGAGGACATCGCCACTGTGCAACCCGAGGGTGGCGTCATCGGCCGGACCGTGGGCGCGCTACGCGGGTCCTGTAGCTGAGGCGATTCCGTCGCCGGTCACGGACCGCCGCCGGTAGACTGCGCAGCCGTTCCGATCCAGTCGCCATGCACGGTCTCAATCCCCCCCAACGCCAGGCCGTGCTCCACACCCAGGGCCCCTTGCTGGTGCTCGCCGGCGCCGGCTCGGGCAAGACACGCGTGATCGTCGAGAAGATCGCGCACCTGATCTCATCCGGGCGGATGCCGGCCAAGCGCATCGCCGCGATCACCTTCACCAACAAATCCGCGCGTGAAATGCGCGAGCGCGTCGCGCGACGAATCAGGGGCGATGCGGCCGACGGCCTCACGGTGTGCACCTTCCACGCCCTCGGGCTGAAACTGCTGCAGATCGACCATGCCAAGCTCGGCCTGAAGCGCGGCTTTTCGATCTTCGATGGCGACGACAGCGCCGCGCAGGTCAAGGACCTGCTGCCACCGGGCACGAAGCCCGACGTCATCGATGGGATGCGCAACCTGGTCTCGCGCGCGAAGAACGCCGGGTTGTCGCCGGAGCAGGCGGCGGCCGTGGCGGGCAGCGTGCGCGAACACGAGGCCGCCGCGCTCTACGCGCGCTACCAGCAACGGTTGGCGACGTTCAACGCAGTCGATTTCGACGACCTGATCCGCCTGCCGGTGCAACTGCTCGAATCCGATGCCGATTGCGTCGCCGCGTGGCGCGAGCGCATCGGTTACCTGCTTGTCGACGAATGCCAGGACACCAACGATGCGCAGTACCGGCTGCTCAAGGCCATCGCCGGGCCCGTGGGGGCCTTCACCTGCGTCGGCGATGACGACCAGTCGATCTACGCCTGGCGTGGCGCCAACCCGGACAACCTGCTGCAACTGGGCAGCGACTATCCGGCGCTGAAGATCGTCAAGCTGGAACAGAACTATCGCTGCTCCAGCCGCGTGCTGCGCGCGGCCAATGCATTGATCGCGCACAACCCGCACGAACATCCCAAGACCCTGTGGAGTGACCAGGCCGACGGCGAGCGCATCCGCATCTGGGAATGCAAGGACCACGCCCACGAAGCGGAAAAGGTCGCCAGCGAGATCCAGTTCACCAGCCAGCTGGCGCTGTCCAGAGGCAATCCTGCGCCCTGGAGCGATTTCTGCATCCTGTTCCGCGGCAACTTCCAGTCGCGCGCGCTGGAGAAGGCCTTGCAGCTGTTGCGCGTGCCTTACCACCTCAGTGGCGGCACCGCGTTCCTGGATCGCGGCGAGGTCAAGGACGCGATGGCGTGGTTGCGCCTGATCGCCAATCCCGATGACGATGCGGCCTTCCTGCGCGCGGTGCAGTCGCCCAAGCGCGAGGTCGGCGCCACGACGCTGGCCAAGCTGGCCGGGATGGCGCAGCACGCGCAGCTTCCGATGGCGCGCGCCGCCGAATCCATCGCCCTGCTCAAGCAACTGGCGCCGCGGGCGGCGAACGCACTGGGCGGCTTCGTCGATATCCTGCGCGGGCTGCGCAGCGACGCCGAACGGCTGCCACCGGCCGAACTCGTGCGGCGGCTCAACGAGCGCAGCGGCCTGCTGGCGATGTTGCGCGCGCAGTGCAAGGACGAGGCGACGTTCCAGCGGCGGCGCGGCAACCTGGACGAACTGGCCGACTGGTTCGACGGGCCGCGGACGTCCGGCGCGGGCGAGCTCGCCGCCGCGCTCGCGCTGCTGTCGCACGCCGACAAGGGCGACGCCGGCAACCAGGTGCGGCTGATGAGCCTGCACGCGGCCAAGGGCCTGGAGTTCCGTTACGTCTTCATCGTCGGCGTCGAGGATGGCGTGCTGCCGCACGAGGCCTCGATCGACGAGGGCCGCATCGACGAGGAGCGCCGGCTGCTGTACGTCGGCATCACCCGCGCCAAGGAGCAACTGTGGCTGTCGCACGCGCGGGAGGCGCAGAAGTGGGGAGACCGCCTGCGCCTGCAGCCCAGCCGCTTCATCGATGAACTGCCCGCGGCCGAATTGCAGCGCGACGGCGCGGACCCGGTGGCCGATGCCGAGCGCAAGCAGGAGCGCGCCACGGCGGGCTTCGCCGCGATCAAGGCGTTGTTGGGCAGCTGACCCTGCGGAGCGGCGCGAACGGCGACGTGCGTCCTTGCCGGCGCCGTCATGGCCCGGCCAAGATGGCCGCGCGGCCGTGGAGGGCCGCGCGCATGTTCCAGTGGCGGCAACCGCTCTCGGTCCTCCTGGCTGCCGCCTTGCTGGCGGCCTGCCAGCGCACGACGCCACCCCCGGCCACGCAGGAGCCGGCGGCGGTCGTGGCCAGCACGCCGGCCCGGGCGGTGCGACTACTCACCCGGCACCTGCGCGACGACGACCTGGAAGCCTTCGCCCGCGACGCGGTGCCTCCGGCCCTGCATCGGCAACTGGAGGCGGCATGGGCAGCCGGCCGCACGCGCTGGCCGCTGCAGGAGCTGCCGTTCGCCAATCGCCTGCCAGCGCTGCTGGCGTCGCTGTCGGCGCCCGACGCACCGGAACACCTGCAGCAGGTGTTCGATCACCAGTTCGCCGGCCAGGATCGGCAGATCCACGGTGCCGTCGCCTCGCTGGGCGTCTTCGGCGCGCAGTACATCCATGACCGCGGCAACTTCAGCAGTGACGAGCGCGAGCACGACGCCCAACTGGTGCAGGCGATGGGGTCCTGGGGGCGGCAGGCACCGTTGGGTGATCGCGCACTGGCGCGGCAGGCCATCGCACGGCTCACCGTGGCTGCCCGGGCGACCGGCCTGGCGTCGGCGGAGGACTTCCGAGCGGCCGGCATGAGCGCGAGCCTGCAGCGCATGGGCCGATTCCAGGCCGCCTTCAAGCAGGCACTGGTCCGCTACGGCCTGGACCTGGATGCGGACCTGGACAGCATGGACGCGTCGCTGCAGCAGCAGACCGGCGACACCGCCCGGGTCCGCATGCGCTATCGGCTGGCCGGACGTCCCATCGACACGGTCGTGACCGTCCGCCGCGTCGAGGGGCTCTGGTACGTGGACGACTTCCTGCGCCATGCCGAGGCCGCCGTCGCGCCATAGCCGGCGGGCCGACAGACCCCGCAACCCGGCGCTGGGGGATAATGCCGGCGATGCCGACCCAGCCGACCTTGCCATTCGCCGATCCTCCCGCCGCATCGGCGGAGCAGGATGCCCCGACCGGCGCCACCGCCCCCGACCCCGGCCACGCGGACACATCCCGGCGCGCGACGGACCGTCCCGACCGGCCCCCATCGGCTGCGGTCGCCCGCGACGGACAGGACGCCATCCCGGTGCAGGCGGAGCTGCCGGTCGTGCGACCAGTCGATCCCGCGCTCCAGCGTCGGCCCTGGTGGGCGCAACTGCTGGGCAAGGTGCTGGCGCCATGGATCACGCTGGAGATCGAACCCGCGTCGCCGGCGCAGCGCCTGGACGATCGGCCGGTGTGCTACGTGCTCGAGGACTACGGCCTGTCCAATGCGCTGGTTCTGGACCGGGCCTGCCGCGACGCCGGCATGCCCTCACCGTTGCAGCCGCTGCCGGGCGATCCATTGGGCCGCAAGCGCGCCTACGTGGCGTTGTCGCGCCGCAACGCCGGCAGTGCGCTCAACCGCGCGGCGCAGCTGGCCACCAACCAGCCGCCGACGCCGGTCCGGCGGCATTCGGATTCGCTCGCGCGCCTGCTCGCGGCGCATCGCGCCGATCCCGCGCTCAACGTGCAGCTGGTCCCGGTCTCGATTTTCGTCGGACGCGCGCCGGACAAGAACAGCGGCTGGTTCTCCGTGCTGTTTTCCGAAAACTGGACGCTGGTCGGGCGCTTCCGTCGCCTGCTGGCGATCCTGCTCAACGGCCGCAACACGCTGGTGCGGTTTTCCACGCCGATCGACCTGCGTGCCGTCGTCACCGAGGACATTCCGTCCGAGCGCGCCGTGCGCAAGCTCTCGCGGGTGCTGCGGACGCATTTCCACCGCATCCGCGAGGCGGTGATCGGACCGGACCTGTCGACCCGGCGCCTGCTGATCGACAAGGTGCTGGCGGCCGACTCCGTGCGCGAAGCCATCGCCGACCAGGCCCGTCGCGACAACCGGGGCAGCACCGACAAGGGTCACGAGGAAGCGTGGAAGAAAGCGCACGCCTTCGCCTACGAGATCGCCGCCGACTATTCGCACCCGGTGGTGCGCTCGGCGTCGTTCCTGCTCACCTCGGTGTGGAATCGCGTGTTCCGCGGCGTGCTGGTGCACCACCTGGACGAGCTCAAGGCCGCGGCGCCCGGGCATGAGGTCGTCTACGTGCCCTGCCATCGCAGCCACATGGACTACCTGCTGCTGAGCTACCTGTTGTTCACCCGCGGCATCGTGCCGCCGCACATCGTCGCCGGCATCAACCTCAACCTGCCCGTCATCGGCACGCTGTTGCGGCGCGGCGGCGCGTTCTTCATCCGGCGCAGCATCCGTGGCAGCGTCCTGTACTCGGCGGTGCTCGGCGAGTACGTCGCGCAGCTGGTGGCCGGTGGCTATTCGCTGGAATTCTTCGTCGAGGGCGGTCGTTCGCGCACCGGCCGGCTGCTGCCGCCCAAGGGCGGCATGGTCTCGATGACGGTGCGTGGTTTCCTGCGCCAGCCGGTGCGTCCGGTGCTGTTCCAGCCGGTGTACATCGGCTACGAAAAGCTGATGGAAGGCGACAGCTACCTCGACGAGCTGACCGGCAAGCCCAAGCAGAACGAATCCATCCTGCGCCTGCTGCTCGGCATCCCGCGCGTGCTGCGGCAGAACTACGGCCAGGTCGTGGTGAATTTCGGCGAACCGATCAAGCTCGACCACATGCTCGCCAGGCACGCGCCGGCCTGGGACGGCACCGCATTGAACGACGACGACCGCCCCGACTGGCTGTCCGACACCGTGGATGCCACCGCGCAGCTGATCCAGGTCAACATCAATCGCGCCGCCGACGTCAATCCTGTGAACCTGCTCGCGCTGGCGCTGCTGTCCACGCCCAAGCACGCCATGGGCGAGGCCGACCTGCTCGCGCAGATCGCATTGTCCAAGACCCTGCTGGCCGAAGTCCCGTACGGACCGCGCGTCACCGTGACCCCGCATACGCCCGAGCAGATCGTCGCGCATGGCGAGGACATCGGCATGCTCACGCGCATCGCGCATCCGCTGGGCGACGTGCTCAGCGTCGATGGCGACACTGCGGTGCTGCTGAGTTATTTCCGCAACAACGTGCTGCACCTGTTCACGGCATCGGCGTGGATCGCATGCTGCTTCCTGCACAACCGGCGCATGTCGCGGCAGACGGTGCTGCGCCTGGGACGGGAGATGTATCCGTTCCTGCGCGCCGAACTGTTCCTGCCGTGGGACGACGACGGATTCGTCGAGCGCATCGACCGCACCATCGAGGTGTTCATGCGCGAGGGGTTGCTCGCGCAGGTCGGCGCCGACCCGGGCATGCTCGGGCGCAAGTCCGGCCAGAGCGACGAGATGTTCCGCCTGCGCGCGATCGGACATGCGCTGCAGCAGGCCTTCGAGCGCTATTACATCGCCATGTCGGTGCTGGCGAAGAACGGCCCGGGGACGCTGGGGACATCCGAACTCGAGAGCCTGTGCCAGCTGGCCGCGCAACGCCTGAGCCTGCTGTATGCACCGGCCGCGCCGGAGTTCTTCGACAAGTCGCTGTTCCGCACCTTCATCCTGAAGCTGCGCGAGCTGCGCCTGGTGTGGCCCGACGCGAACAACAAGCTGGTGTTCGATGAACGCCTGGATGCCTGGGCGCGCGATGCGAAAGTGATCCTCGGGCGGGACTTGCGCCACACCATCGAGAAGGTCAGCCCGGAAGCGATCAAGTCGCAGCAGGCGTAAGGACTCTCGCATCACGCGATGCTAGAGTGCGCCGACTCCGTGGGGACGGAGACAGGCCTCGGGACAACCATGTCGAACGCACCGCATGTCCTGTCGGTTGGCTTGTTGCTGGCTGCCGTGTCGACAACGGCGATCGCACGTCAAGCGCCCATGCGCGGCTATCAGCCACAGGATGCCGCGGCGGTGGCGGCACTGCCGGTGTACGTCGTCGTCGATCAGGCCACGCTCAGGCCCGAGATCGCGTACGGCTACCAAAGCATGTCAGCTCTGACCCCAGGCTATTCGAACATGTCGATGGCGCAGGGAGTCGGCGTGAACCTGGCCGGTACGCTGATCGCCAGCGCAATCATCAACGGCGCGGCTTACGCAAAGGCCAAGCACTTCGCCCAGCCTCCCTACCACATGCTCCAGCAGGCGCAGTGCGATCTGTCCGTCGTGCCAGCGCTGGGCGATCGCGTCGCCGCCGCGGTCCGCGGGAACTGGCCCTCCGCCACGGTCAAGGTGGTGACGCTGCAGCCGGGGCAGAAATTGGCGTCGGCCATCGACAGCAACCAGCCGCGTTATGTGTTCCGGATATCGTCGAGCCTGGCGACGGATTTTTCCGCCGTCATCACCAGCATCGACAGCGAGGCCTACCTGCCGCAGGCAGGCAGCGCCCACGCGGGTCGCACGCCTGCGTGGCGCGACACGGTGATCGCGGTGTCCGACCAATTGGCCATCGCCGGAGTCAAGTCGCAGGCGGACATCGATGCGATGGTCGATGCCGAGAGTGCGCGCTTCGTTCAGCTGGACCTGGACGACCGCATCCGCAAGGTCAACGACGCCGGTCCGGATGCCGACCGGCGCGAGCGCAAGCGCCTGGTCGAGCTGCTGCTCGAGCACGACCGCATGCTCAAGGAGGCGGCAAGCGACGAATGGAGCCCGGAAGGCGAGGCCATGCGGCGGGCGTTGCTGCTGTCCGCTGGACACTGCCAACAATTGAATGCATCCGTGCAGCTGTCCTCGGCCCAGGCGGCACAACTGGTCACGGCGCTCAGTGGCGGCCAGTTGCCGGCGATGCCGCCCGAGAACGCACCCATCGCAGCCGACGCGTTGCCCGCCGGCGTGCGACAGGCCATTGCCCTGCCCGGCGGCATCGTCGTGTCGCAGCGGACCGGGGACAACGTGGACCTGGGCTACCGCTACTCGCTGCTGGCGGATTGATCGCGACGAAGCGGCGCCATCAGGCCGGCTCGTCCGGGATCAGCGCGGATTCCAGGCGTGCGATGCAGTCCTTGAGCTGCAACTTGCGTTTCTTCAGCCGCTTGACCGCCAGGTCGTCCATCGGCGCGGCGGCCTGCAGGCCGGCGATGGCGACATCCAGGTCGCGATGCTCCTGCTGCAGTTCCAGCAGGCGCATGGCGATGCGCGCCAGTTCGGTGGGATCGGTCGAGGCATTCACGCTGCGAGCTTAACCGTGCGCCGGCGCAACGTCATGCACGGCTGGCGACGATAGAATGGCGGCCGCTGTCGTGGCGGCGCTGCGCGCGACCCGACCGGCGACAACGGCCCGACCCGATTCCCGCGGTGCCACGTGATTCCGACCGGCCAGTCCGCTGGCCGCCGTCGGCGCGATGGCGCTGCCCGTATTTGCCCATTGCAGGATTCCGATGTTCTTCCGCAACCTCACGTTCTTCCGTTTCCCGACCACCCTGTCGTTCGACACGCTCGATGCGCAACTCGACGACTGCCGATTGAAGCCGGTCGGCGCGCTCGAGCTGTCCTCGCGCGGCTTCGTGCCACCGATGGGGCGCGATACCGAGGCGATGTCCCATCGCATCGCCGATGCCATCTGGCTGACGGTCGGGGGCGAGGACAAGTTGCTGCCCGGCGCGGTCGTCAACGAACTGCTCGCGCAGAAACTGGCCGAGATCGAGCGCAAGGAGGGCCGCAAGCCCGGCGGACGCACGCGCAAGCGGCTCAAGGAAGATCTCGTGCACGAGTTGTTGCCGCGCGCCTTCGTGCGGCCGACGCGCACCGACGCCTTGCTCGACCTCGATCATGGGCTGTGCATCGTCGACACCGCCAGCCGCAAGAGCGCCGAAAGCGTCGTCAGCGAAATCCGCCGCGCCCTGGGCAGTTTCCCGGCGTTGCCGCTGAATGCGGAAGTCGCGCCGCGCACCATCCTCACCGGCTGGATCGCCGGCGAGGCATTGCCCGAGGGCCTGTCGCTGGGCGATGAATGCGAACTCAAGGACGCGGCCGAGCGCGGCGCGATCGTCAAATGCCAGCGCCACGACCTGGCCTGCGACGAGATCGCCCGGCACCTGGAGGCCGGCAAGCAGGTGACGCGACTGGCGCTGACACTCGACGACCACGTGTCCTTCGTGCTTGGGGAGGACCTGGTGCTGCGCAAGTTCAAGCTCCTCGATGGCGCCGTCGACACGCTCGAATCGACCGAACGCGATGACCTGCACGCCGAACTCGACGCCCGCTTCGCGTTGATGGCGGGCGAGGCCAAGCGCCTGTTCACGATCCTCGAATCGGCGTTGAAGCTCAGCAAGGTCGATGCGGCGGCCTGACCTGCGGCCGCCCCGCGTCCGGGAATCACAAGCCATCTCGCTGGTGCGTTCGGCGTTGGCGGCATCGTCGTCGACGGTGCGCTAGCATCATTGCAACGTCGACACGGTGGCGCACTGCAATTGATTGGTCGTCTGCTCGCACCCAGGCCGCGCACGATCGAGCGCGATTCGTTGTCGTTCACGTTGGCCGACGGGCGTGATATCGAGGTGCAGCGGGTGCGCAACCCGCGTGCACGCCGACTCAAGCTCAGTGTCGATGAGCGCGGCGCACGGCTGACCCTGCCCGCGCGCGCCAGCCTCGTCTCCGGCGAGCGCTTCCTGGTCGAGCATCGCGACTGGCTGTCGGCACAGTTGGGCCACTACGCGGATGTCACCGCGCCGCCATTGCTGCATGGCGTCACCGCGGAATTGCCCTTGCGCGGCGCGCAATGGCCGCTGGAATGGCGGCCCGGCCGTTTCGCCAAGGTCCAACAGGAAGGCGACGGCCTCGTCTTCAGCGCGTCCGGGCGCGCCAGCCAGGCCTCGTTGCAGCGCGCGCTGCGCGATTTCTACGAAAGCCAGGGACGCGCCGACGTCGGCCACTGGATGCCACGCTACCTGTCAGGCCTGCCGCGGCCACCACGGCGGATCGCGTTCAAGCGCATGACATCGCAATGGGGTTCGCTGTCGCCCGATGGCAATGTCGTGCTCGACCTGTCGCTGGTGCTCGCGCGGCCAGCGTCGTTCGAGTACGTGCTGGTGCACGAGCTGTGCCACCTGATCCATGGCGACCATTCGCGCCGTTTCTGGCGCGAAGTCGAGGCGAGGTTCCCGGATTGGCGCGACGAGCGCGTCTATTTCCGCACGGAAGGGCGGCGCCTGAAAGCGACCTTGCGGGCGTTGCTGGGCTGATCGTTTCCCGGGGATGGCGCGCCGGGGACGCCATGGCTCCATTGCGCGCGGCGGCGCGTTGTGGAGATTCGCATCCGGTCGTCATCGCGGCGCGGCGCGGTGAGCGCGCGTATTTCCACACGGAAGGGCTGCGCTTGAAGGCAACGTTGCGGGCTTTGCTGGGTTGATGGTTTTCCGGGGAGAGCACGTCCACGCCAGGCAAGGCCATCGATCAACTGCGCGGCGGCGTGATGCGGAGATTCGCATCCGGTCGTCATCGCGGCGCGACGAGCGCGTCCACTCCCGCGCGGAAGGACGGTGCCTGACAGCAACCTTGCAGGCTTTTCCGGGTTGATGGTTCTCCGGAATAGCGCGCGGCGCGACGTCAGCCGCTGAGGAAATCGCCGATCGCACCGGCCACGGCGGCCGGGTCTTCCATGTGCAGGTGGTGGCCGCCGGCGAGGATGCGCAACTCCCCGCGCGGCAACAACGCGGCGCGCTCGCGACGCAGCGCGTCAGGCAGGTAGGACTGCGCCGGATCCGCAAACAGCA
This sequence comes from Lysobacterales bacterium, assembly GCA_038222295.1. Classification (GTDB taxonomy): domain Bacteria; phylum Pseudomonadota; class Gammaproteobacteria; order Xanthomonadales; family Xanthomonadaceae; genus Cognatiluteimonas. Next base: position 6,537 of record JBBRHT010000002.1, on the reverse strand, counting down.
CGCGCGTCGGGCAGCTGATGCCCGCGACGAGGTCACGGACCTGTTCCTCCGTGGTGCGCAGCATCGTGGGCAGGGTCAGGCGCGGATCGCTGCTCCAGATGTAACCGCTCTCGACCGGAACCAATCCGCGTTCCACCAGCAGCCGGGCGACGGGTTCGCTCAGCGCGTTGGCCTGCATGCGTGCGCGGATCGCGCTGGCGATGTCGGGGAACACGCGCAGGCGCTTGTGCTGCAACGCGCGCGTCGCCGCCACCGCTTCGCGCAGGCGCTGAACGGTGCGATCGGGCCTCTCGGCCAGTGCACCGAGTGCTTCGATGGCGGCGAAACGATCGATGCGCTCCGGGCACGCGGCCGCGACCAGGCTGCCGATGCCGGCGCCCATCGAGTGCCCGAGCACCGCGAAACGCTCCCAGCCCAGGCCATCGGCGATGTCGAGCACGCTGTGGACCGCGGCCGCGAAGGAGTAGTCGGCGCCCGGTTGCAGGTGTGCGCTGCGGCCGTGGCCGGGAAAGTCGGGACACACCAGGTCCAGCCCGTGCAGATGCGCGGCCAAGGGGACGAAGCTGGCGGCGTTGTCCAGCCAGCCATGCAGGGCCAGCACGCGCGGGGCACCCGGCTCGCCTGCGCGCAGGCCGGCGATGCGGCCGGTCGGCAGGTCCAGGCTCCACTCGCGCGGGGCATCGACTCGGGTCATGGCAATTCGCGTTGGATCAGCGCGGCCAGTGCATCGGCGTGGGCTGGCGAGTCGTTGAGGCAGGGGATGTAGCGCAGGCGTCCGCCGGAGTGCTCGAAGCGCTCGGCCAGCATCATCGAGATCTCCTCCAGCGTCTCCAGGCAATCCACGGCGAAACCCGGGCAGACGACGTCCAGCGTGCGCACGCCGCTGCCGGCGAGCGCGTCGATGACATCGACCGTCGCCGGCTGCAACCAGCGCTCGCTGCCGAACCGGGACTGGTAGGCGAGCGTCCATTCGCCGGTGCCCAGGTCCAGCGCGTCGGCGATCGCCTGCGCGCTTTCCTCGCATTGCACGGCGTAGGGATCGCCCGCGGCCACCAGCCGTTGCGGGATGCCGTGCAGGGACAGCAGCAGGTGTTCGCCGCGACCGTGCCGCTGCCAATGTGAGCGGACCGAATCCGCGATCGCGGCGGTCCATGCCGGATCCAGGTGGTAATCGCCGAGCATGCGCACGGATGTTGCCGGCGATCGTTCGACGATGTCGCCGACCGACGCGGTCGTCGTCCCGGAGTACTGCGGATACAGCGGCAGGACGACGATGCGGTCGTGCGATTGCCGCAATGTCGCCAGCGTCGAGGCCAGCGATGGCGAGCCATAGCGCATCGCGTGCACCACGGTGGCCTGCGGCATGCGTTGCTGCACGGCTGTGGCCAGCGCACGCGTATGGACGGCCAGCGGCGATCCGCCTTCCAGCCAGATGGCCGCGTACTTGCGCGCGACGCGGCCGCCGCGCAGCGGCAGGATCACCCCATGCAGCAGCGGGCACCACAACCAGCGCGTGAGTTGCACGACGCGATGGTCGTGCAGGAATTCGGACAGGTAGCGCCGCACCGCGCGTGCGGTCGGCGCATCGGGCGTGCCCAGGTTGACAAGCACCACGGCCGGCGGATTCGACGTCGTCATCCAGCCAGCATGGCAGCGCGCGGCGGCGGCCGCCACAGGCCGCAGGCCGGTCACGCCGCTTCAACGCAGTCGCCCTTAGCGTGACCGCCATCCCCGTTCGTGCGAGAGCGCCATGGCCAGCAAGACCCGGACCTCGAAATCCACCGGCAGGACGACAGCGGATGCGCGCAGTGGCCAGGCTGCGGCCAAGACACAACGCGTGGTGCAGAAGACCGCGAATGCGGCCAACGCACGCAAGAACGCCGCAAAAAAGCCTGCAAAGGCCGCCGCGAAGCAGCCGGGGAAACAATCCGCCGTGCAGGCCGGCACCCGACGGCAGCCGGAGAATCCGTTGCCCAGGCAGCACCAGTCCAAGCCCGGCCGGGAGAGTGCGCTCGATCCGCAGCCGCGGTTCCTCGCGCCCGACTACACCGGCAGCGGCAAGCTGCAGGGCATGGTGGCCTTGATCACGGGCGGTGATTCAGGCATCGGCCGTGCGGTGGCCGTGCTGTTCGCGCGTGAAGGTGCCGATGTCGCCATCGCCTACCTGAGCGAAGACGCCGACGCGAAGGAGACGAAGGCCCATGTGGAGCGCGAAGGCGCCCGCTGCATCACCATTCCCGGCGACGTCAAGGACCCTGCTTTTTGCGAGCGCGCCGTGCGCGAAGCGGTGGATGCGCTCGGCGGACTCGACATCCTCGTGAACAACGCCGCCTTCCAGCAGCACAGCAAGTCGCTGGAGGACATCAGCGAAATCCACCTGCAGGAAACCCTGCAGACCAACATCGGTGGGTATTTCCACATGGCGCGCGCGGCGCTGCCCTACCTGCGCGAAGGTGGCAGCATCATCAACACCGGCTCGGAGACCGGCCTGTTCGGCAACAAGGACCTGCTGGACTATTCGGCGACCAAGGGCGCGATCCATGCGTTCACCAAGTCGCTGGCCAGCAACCTGCTCGAGCGCGGCATCCGCGTGAATGCGGTCGCGCCGGGCCCGGTGTGGACGCCGCTGAATCCGGCCGACCAGCAGGCCGACAAGGTCGCCGACTTCGGCAAGGACAGCGACATGGGTCGACCGGCGCAACCGGAGGAAATATCGCCGGCGTATGTCTTCCTCGCCTCGCCGATCACCGCGAGCTACGTCAACGGCGTGGTGCTGCCGGTGATGGGCGGGCCGCGCGGGTGACGCGGCTTTCGCCTGGCGGTTACCAGCCGTAGATCTTGTAGTACACCGGCGATACGTCACCCTTGGATGCGTCCATCCGGCCATCGCCATTGCGGTCGATCAGGTAATAGACGGGGCCACGTGCCGGCTGCACGCGCACCATGCGCAGCTGTCCCTGCACGCGGTATTCGGAGACGACGTCGCCATTGGCCTCGGTCCGGGTGACCGCGACGGCGTTCGCGGGGATCTGCGGTTCGGCCGTGGTGACGCAGGCGGCCAGCATGGCCGTCGCGATGAGCACGAGTGGGATTCGCACGGTGGACCTCCTGGGGCGGGCGCTGACCCGATTATGCCCCCGGGCCGTGGCGCGGCCAGGTGAGGGCAAAAGGGCCGGCGGCGTAGAATCGGCCGATGCATCGACTGGTCCTGATCGACGGCTCTTCCTACCTGTACCGAGCGTTCCATGCGCTGCCGCCCCTGTCCAACGCGGCCGGCGAACCCACGGGTGCGTTGTTCGGGGTGGTCAACATGTTGCGGGCCACGCTCAAGGAGCAACCGGACTGCGCCGTGTTCGTGGTCGACGCCCCCGGGCCGACGTTCCGCAACACGATGTACGCCGACTACAAGGCCAATCGCCCGTCGATGCCCGACGACCTGCGCGCGCAGGTGCAGCCGATGTGCGAGATCGTGCAGGCGCTCGGCTTCCCGATGTTGCGCATCGACGGCGTCGAGGCCGACGACGTCATCGGCACGCTGGCGATGCAGGCCGCGGCCGACGGCAGCGAAGTCACCATCTCCACCGGCGACAAGGATTTCGCGCAGCTGGTGCGCACGATCGATGGCGGTGGCCGCATCCTGCTGGTGAACACCATGAGCGGCAGCCGGCTGGACAGCGAGGAGTCGGTCCTTGCGAAGTTCGGCGTGCGGGCGGGACAGATCGTCGACCTGCTCGCGCTGATGGGCGACAGCGTCGACAACATTCCCGGCGTGGACAAATGCGGGCCCAAGACCGCCGCCAAGTGGCTTGCCGAATACGACAGCCTGGATGGCGTCATCGCCAACGCCGGGCGCATCGGCGGCAAGATCGGCGAGAACCTGCGCGCGGCGCTGCACCGGTTGCCGCTCAACCGCGAGCTGGTGACGATCAAGACCGACGTGGAACTCGAGCTGCCGGCGCGCGCCATGGCATTGCGCGAGCGCGACGTCGACGCGTTGCGCACGCTCTACGCGCGCTATGGCTTCAACGCCGCGCTGCGCGAGCTCGATGGCACACCGCCGCCAGCGCGCGAGGGACGGGTGAGCGTGCGCGGTACCGAGGCCGGCTATGCGCGCGCGCCAGCCGTCGTCGATGACAGCCTCGACCCGGCGCTGGCCGTGGCTGGCGTATACGACACCGTGCTGACCCGCGAACAGCTCGATGACTGGATCGGACAGCTGCAGGCAGCCACGGAGTTCGCCTTCGACACCGAGACCGATTCGCTCGACGCGCTGTGCGCGCAGCTCATCGGCCTGAGCGTGTCCGTCGAGCCGGGCAGGGCGGCGTACATCCCCATGGGGCACGATTATCCCGGCGTACCGGAGCAGCTCGCGCAGGCCGAGGTGCTCGACGCGCTGCGGCCGCTGTTCGCCGACCCCGGCAAGCGCAAGATCGGCCAGCACGGCAAATACGACCTGCACGTCCTGCGCTGCCATGGCGTGGAGGTGCGCGGCTATGCCGACGACACGATGATGCAGAGCTTCGTCTGGAACGCCGGCGCCAGCCGCCACGACATGGATTCGCTGGCCAGGCGCTACCTGGGCTACAGCACCATCAAGTACACCGATGTCGCCGGCAAGGGCGCCAAGCAGATCGCCTTCTCGCAGGTCGCGCTGGACGACGCCACGCGCTACGCCGCCGAGGATGCCGACGTCACCCTGCGCCTGCATCGCGTGCTGCGCCCGAAGCTTGCCGCGGAGCCCTCGCTGGATCGCGTCTACGCGCAGATCGAGATCCCGCTCGTGCCCGTGCTCGAACGCATCGAGGCCAACGGCGTGATGATCGACATGGACGAGCTGCGGCGACAGTCCATCGACCTGGGCCGGCGCATGCTGGTGCTGCAGCAGCAGGCGACGGAGCTGGCGGGGCGCACCTTCAACCTCGACTCGCCCAAGCAGGTCTGTGCCCTGCTGTTCGAGGAGCTCAAGCTGCCGGCGCTGGTGAAGACGCCGACCGGCCAGCCGTCGGCCAACGAGGAGGCGCTGGAGGCCATCGCCGACCAGCACGAACTGCCGCGCGTGATCCTGGAATACCGCGGCCTGGCCAAGCTGCGCAGCACCTACACCGACAAGCTGCCGGACATGGCCAATCGCGATGACGGCCGGGTGCACACCAGCTTCCACCAGGCCGGCGCCGCGACGGGACGGCTCGCGTCGAGCGATCCGAACCTGCAGAACATCCCGATCCGCACCGAGGACGGCCGCCGCATCCGCAAGGCCTTCGTCGCACCGCCCGGGCGCCTGATCCTGGCCGCGGATTACTCGCAGATCGAGCTGCGGATCATGGCGCACCTGTCGCAGGATCCGGCGCTGCTGCGCGCCTTCGGCTCGGACGTCGATATCCATCGCGCCACCGCCGCGGAAGTCTTCGGCAAGTCGATCGAGGAGGTCAGCAACAACGAGCGCCGCGCTGCCAAGGCGATCAACTTCGGGCTCATGTACGGCATGAGCGCCTTCGGCCTTGCCAAGCAGCTCGGCATCGCGCGCGGCGAGGCCCAGGATTACATCGCGCTGTATTTCAACCGCTATCCCGGCGTGCGCGACTTCATGGAACACACCCGGCAGCAGGCGCGCGAACGCGGCTATGTCGAAACCGTCTTCGGCCGGCGCCTGTACCTGGAGAACATCGCCTCGCGCAACGCCGGCCTGCGCGCCGGCGCCGAACGCGCGGCGATCAACGCGCCGATGCAGGGCACCGCCGCCGACATCATCAAGCGCGCGATGATCGACCTGCACGGCTGGCTGGAGCCGCACGCCGCCCGCGCCATGATGGTGCTGCAGGTGCACGACGAGCTGGTGTTCGAGGCCGACATCGACTTCATCGATACCCTGCGCGACGAGGTCAGGCGCCGCATGGCGGGCGCCGCGGAGCTGCGCGTGCCGCTCGTGGTCGACGTGGGCGTCGGCCGCAACTGGGACGAGGCCCACTGAGCGGATGCCGACCGTGCGGGACGACAGGGTGATCCGGCCGGACCGCGCATTCAGCGCGCGGGACTACACTGCCGGCCTGAGTCCAGATTCCAGGCCATGACCCGCAAACCCAAGGCCACCTCGATCGATATCGCCCACCGCGCCGGGGTGTCGCAGGCGACGGTGGATCTGCCTGCGTCTGGCATCGATCATGTTGTGCCGCGGGCGGCGCTCCGGATTGAATACGTATTCATCCAACCGCATCTCCCGCCACTGCGGATGTCCCATGCAAAAAAGGGGTGAATCCCCCCTGAATCCAACAGATTCTTAACCGGAATCTTCACGAACTATCCATGGAGGGTTTGGTCATATAGCCCGTGACAGATGCAAGGTCTGTCGCAGATCATCTCCCTCCCCTGGAGTGATCGCGGAACGGATACCCCTCCACAGGGGCCGTTCCCCGGCCCCGCTAGCCCCCCCTGGCTCGCGGGGCTTTTTTTCGCGTCGGCATCGTCCAGTACTGGCGCGACAGGTTGAGCGTTTGCTATCCAGTGGTGCGCCAGCCTTTGCGCTTGCTTGGACCCTCGGCA
>JBBRHT010000001.1:0-33801 GCA_038222295.1 Lysobacterales bacterium | reverse complement strand
CTCCCCACAGTCCCTTGTGCAGGTCGTCTGCCTTGGGTGCTCCCCAGGCCGAGGACCGTGCGGGTGATCCTCTCCCGGCCCGCACCGGCCGCACAACGGGAGATGGGCATCCCCTGCGATGCCTGCACCGCCCCCCGTCGCCCGTTATGCTCGGCCCACGGCGTGGGGAGCGTCGACCACGTTTGGGGAGCGACACATGACGACACGATCGAATGGTCCGTTGGCCGGCTTGGGCTGGCTCAAGCGCGGCATCAACGTGGGCTACGGCAATCCGAAGGCCTTGTTCGGCGGTGCCGCATTCCTGCTGCTGCTGTGCCTGTTGCCGACACTGGTCACGATGCCGATGCAGTTCGGCGCACTGCGTGCCGGCACGCAACCCGACCCGGCGACCTTCGGCTGGATCATGGCGATTTCCGCAATCGGCGGCCTGCTGCTGGTGCCGCTGTACGCCGGCTACCTGCGGGTGATCGATGCGGCCGAGCGCGGATTGCCCGCGCGCGCGCGGGACATCTTCCAGCCATATCGCCAGGGCGACGCACTACGCCTGATCGGCTACGGCCTGGCGATGGCGGTGGTCTACACCGCCGCATTCGGCGCCGTCATCGCCGCGACTGGCGGCGGCATCGCGCGTTGGTACATGCAGGTGATCACCGCACAGGCCAGCCACCAACCGCCGCCGGCGACGCTGCCCGCTGGTTTTGGCGTGGCCATTGCGCTGTTCCTGGTGCTCGGCCTCTTCATGATGGGCGTCCATGCGATCAGCCTGGGCCAGGTCGCGCTGGGCCGCCGCAGCGTGTTCGGCGCGATCGGCGATGGCCTGGTCGGCGCGCTGAAGAACCTGCTGCCGCTGCTCGTGTTCGTCGTGAGCCTGGTGATCGCGTGGGTCGTGCTCGCCATCGTTGTCGTGCTGCTGGCCGGCCTTTTCGCCCTGTTGGGCAAGCTGGTGGGCGCATGGCTGGTGATGGTGCTGATGATCCCGCTCTACATCGCGATGATGTTGATGCTGTTCGCCGTGATGTTCGGGGTGATGTATTACCTGTGGCGGGATGTCTGCGGCGACGACACTGTGCCGGCCCCGGCGCAGGCGATCGCTGCCTGAGCGCGTTCGGGCGCCAGGCAGCACAGGCGGCGACGGCCGCCTTTGCGTTCACCGATCGGTTTCAAGTTCGGTCACATCAACCCGGCCTGCTGTTGTTCGATGGCCAACGAGGACACCCGATGCGCACAGTCCATGGGCCCATGCCGACCACCCGCGACGCGCGTCGGATCGCGACGTTGTTCCTGCTGACGGCGTGCCTCGGCGCCTGCCACAGGACAACACCGCAAGGTGCATCGAACGCCGCAGCAGTCGCGGCGGCGTCCGCACCGGTGGCGCCGCCGGCACCCGCCGAATCCATCGCCAATGCCACGCTCGCGGTCGCCGCCGCGAGCGACCAGCCCTCACGCGCCGCCCGCGAACAGACCCTTCGCGTACAACGTCAACTGGTCGAACAGCAACGCGTGATTCGCGATGCGGCGCAGCGCGGCCATGCCAACGAGCGCTGCCTGGCCGGGCAAAAAGTGCGGCGCGTGGCGAACGGCTGGGTGCAGGCAGGGACGTGTTGAGCCGACCTGCCCAAGCGACGGACGTCGACCGGACGAATATCCCTGAAGGCGTTCTGGTTACGGTTGCGCTCTTGTAGGGGCGGCTTCAGCCGCGACCGCCACGATCCCTGCGCTGCCGACGCCACGGTCATCGATCCGTCGCGTCTCGATGCCCGGCCGCAGGTATCGGAAACGCGGCGGCGCGACCGGCCTGCCGTCCAACCCTCGGGTGACCCTGGATCGCCGCTAGCGAGCGGCGCCGGCTCGGTACTCAGGGGCTGCACCAGCACCCCGCGACCGGGACGCAGCGGCAGGCAATCTGCCCGGACAGGCGCGTCCACCGCGCTGTCATTTTCGTGAAATGCCCGTAGACGGATCACGTGCTAGCGTCTTGGTCGAAGGGGAGTAGCTCCCGCTGCCGGATCGTCACCACGGGCTCGTGCCCCGGTCCGCAGGCATCCGCCACAGTGCGCGATGCGGGCGAGACCTTCGCCGGAACGGCGAAGCTGCGCTTCCTCCAGGAATGACGCCTCGCGGTCCCGGCCATGAGGCGCTTTCAATCCGGAGGCACGCGTGGAATCGATTGGCAACCTGACCCTATGGACTGCATTTGCGCTGGTCGTGACCGCCGCGCTGCTGGTCGACCTGGTGCTGATGCGGCACGGCGGCGCCCACCGCGTGACGTTCAAGGAAGCGTTGGCCTGGAGCCTGGGCTGGATCGCCTTGTCGCTGCTGTTCAACGCGGGGCTGTGGTGGTGGGTGACGCAGCAGGCTGGCGCGGAAACCGGCGGCCGCGTGGCACTGGAGTTCCTCACCGGCTACGTGGTCGAGAAGTCGCTCGCAATCGACAACATCTTCGTGTTCCTGATGATCTTCTCCTACTTCGCCGTGCCCGAGGATCAGCGCCAGCGCGTGCTGGTGATCGGGGTTCTGGGCGCGATCGTCCTGCGCGCGCTGATGATCCTGGCCGGCGCGCTGCTGCTCGCCCGCTTCCACTGGATCCTCTACGTGTTCGGCGCATTCCTGGTGCTGACGGGCATCAAGATGTTCCTCGCCGCCGGCAAGGCGCCGGACCTGGAAGCCAATCCCGCCTTGCGCTGGATGCGCGGGCACTTGCCGCTGGCACCCGGGTATTCCGGCAACGCGTTGACGGTGATGCGCGATGGACGGCGCTGGTACACCCCGTTGTTCGTCGTGATCGTGCTGATCGGCATCACGGACTTGATCTTCGCCGTCGACTCGATCCCTGCGATCTTCGCGATCACCAGCGATCCATTCATCGTGCTGACCTCGAACGTGTTCGCGGTGCTGGGATTGCGCGCGATGTTCTTCCTGCTGCAGGGCATGGCGGACCGCTTCCACCTGCTCCCTTACGGACTTGCGTTGGTGCTGGTCTTCGTCGGCGCGAAGATGCTGTTGCTGGACGTCTTCAAGGTCCCGCTGTTGTGGTCACTGGCCGTGGTCGCTGTCATCATCGCCGCGACCGTTGTGCTGAGCCTGCGCGTGCCGCCTTCGGACTCAAAACCTGCCTGACCTGCCGCAAGCGACGATCTTTTGGATACTCCCGACCCGCAGTCCCTTCATCCAGGCCGGCACTGGCGGCGCGCGCTTGGCCTGCTGCTGGTGCGCGTGCGCTGAGCCTGCTGCATCACTGGATGGGGGCGCGATTCCGCTGCCGCTGCGCGCGACACCGGGTCCGGGGGCGGATCCTGCTGATACCGCTGTCGAGACGTGCCGCGTCGCCGCGTTGGCGCAAGCGGCGCCGTCCTCCTGCACTGACGACTTGCGTTGGCTTAACGTCCATCGCGCCATGCTCGGATCTTTACGCAAGCGAGGACGCCATGGCCGTCATCCTGGTGATCGTTACCAGCGCCGGCACGATGCCCAACGGCCATCCCCTGGTTCGTGGCTGGAAGAGTTCGCCGCGCCCTACAACGCATTGCGCGATGCGGGGCATGCGATCATCGTTGCGAGCCCCAAAGGCGGCAGCACGCCGATCGACTCCCGCAGCGACGAGGGCGACAAGAAACCCGAGTGGAACGAGGCGGCGCAGCGCCTGCAGCAGACGCTGCCGCTGGACAAGCTGAAGGCCAGCGACTACGCCGGCATATTCATCCCGGGCGGACACGGCCCGATGTTCGACTTTCTCGACAACCCGCAGCTGGGGGCGTTGCTCGCGGATTTCCATGCGCAGGGCAAGCCGATCGCGTCGGTGTGCCACGGCCCTGCCGCATTCGTCGGGGTGACGCGCGCGGACGGCAAGCCCCTCGTCGCGGGCTACACGCTGACGGCGTTTTCCGATACCGAGGAGAAGCTCGTCGGGCTGGACGACGTGGTGCCCTTCCTGCTGTCCAGGCGACTGCGCGAGCTGGGCGGCAATGTCGAGAACAGCGTGCCGATGCTCAGCCACGTCAAGCAGGATCGGCAACTGATCACCGGGCAGAATCCCAAGTCCAATGCCAGGGCCGCCGAGTTGCTGGTGAAGGCCCTGCATTCGGAAGGCGTCCGGGCTGCCTGAGCGGGTGCACGCCGGCGCGATTCGCTGGTTCGCTCGCCGCAGTCACGCGTGCAGCTGGTAGTGTCCGCGTCCGGCCGCCTTGGTCTGGTACAGCGCGGCATCGGCTCGGCGCAGCAGTTGTTCGCTGGACGTTTCCCCGGGCTGGCGGACCGCGATCCCCATGCTGACGGTGACGACCTGCTGCTTCTCCATCACGGCAAACGGCGCACGCATGGCCTCGATGATCTTGTCGGCGACGGCGTAGACGTCGTCGGCGTGGTCGAGTGCCTCGACCAGGATGACGAACTCATCGCCTGACATCCGTGCGACGGTATCCGTGGTGCGCACCGATTCACGTAGGCGCCGCGCGAACTCGCATAGCACGGCATCACCGGCCTGGTGCCCGAGCGTGTCGTTGATGGTCTTGAAGTAATCCAGGTCCAGGTAGACCAGCGCCAATCCGGCGCCGCTGCGTTCGCTGCGCTCGATGGCTTCGTGCAGGCGCTCCTCGAAACGGCGGCGGTTCGCCAGGCCGGTGAGGCTGTCCGATTGCGCCATCAGTAGCAGTTTTTCTTCCGCGACCCGTTGCAGCGTGATGTCGTAACCGACGCCGAGATAGCCAGTGACGTTGCCCCGATGGTCCTTCATCGCGGTGACCGACAAGCGAACCGGGAAGCGGCTGCCGTCCTTGCGGACGTAGGTCCAGTCGTTCTCGTCGGATACGCCGCGGCGGACCTTGGCCACGAAAGCCTCGAAATCCGCCGTCACCGGACAGCCCAGTTCGTGCGAGAGCACATGCGCACGCGTTGCCACCTCGTCCGGATCGTGGAAGCGCACCGGCGTGGCCTTGCCGACCAGTTCCTCGGGCGCATAGCCGAGCATGTCGACGACGCCGGCGTTGATGGTGCGGATGATGCCGTCGGGATCGGTCGCGACCACGGTGAGATTGGCGCTGTCGAGGATGGCTTCCTGCCAGGCATTGGCTTCGGCCAGGACGTGCGTGCGCAGACCCATGCGTCGCACGCCCATGGTGCTCCACCACACCAGCAGCGAGAACACGACGACATCCGTCGTTGCGACCAGCGCCAGCGCGAACACACCGTCGTACAGTCCAAGACGCTCGCCCTGCAGGTAGACCCAGGTGATCGCGGCCGGCACCAGCAGTGCCGCCGGCAGCAGGCGACGATTGATCACGCCGGCAGCATCGCTGCCCAGGACCTGGCGCACGAAGCGCGACCCCGGGCGCGCGATCGCCACCGCGACGGCCGACAGCAGCAACAGCACGGCGGTCGGCAAGGCCACCGCGGCAAGCGCGGCGATCCGGTACAGCGCCTCCACGCGGTACACGTAGCCCAGGATCGTGAGGAAGGCGGTGACGGCGACGAGCAGTGCCAGCCAGTTGGCAGGGCGCCATCCGTTCCGGGTCTCGACGTCCAGCAGGCAGATCGCAGCGGCCAGCAGCACGAAGTCGACAGCCGTGGCGGGCGCCATCAGTCCCGGGACGGGTGAGGCCGGCAGGAGTGTCGTATCGATGAACAGCAGTTGATCGATGCCGGCATCCCACCCCAACACGGCTTCCAGCAGCGACAGCAGGCCGATCGCACCAGCGATGATCGCCAGCGGCGGCGCGAGGCCGCTGCCGTATCGCTTCGGACTCACGGACAGGTACAAGCCCGCCCCCAGCAGGACGAAACACACCGCCGCGTTGGCCTTGGCCGGGGCCAGTCCCGGCAACAGGGCCGTCAGGCGCGACAGGCCGAATGCCCAGCCGGTGAGAATCAGCAGGCCCCCGGCCGCGACAGCCAACCCGAGCCACCCGGCGGCACGCATCGTGCGCGCCTTCCGGTCGGCGGTGAGGTGCGGTGCCACGGGGAAGTTGCGAAGCATTGGCCGGGTCTTCCCAATCGCGACGCTGGCGATTGTGCCAGCGAAGAGTCCGGATGCGCGGTCGGCGCCGGGCTCGATGGCAACTTGTACCGCAATGCAACCACGCGCGCGAGCGGACTGCGCCACCGGCTGTCGCGGCGACATCAGGTCAACCATGCGGCTGAATGCGACAACCGGCGCAGGTGGCGAGCGGTAGACTGCCAGGGTCCTGTCCGGAACCGCATCCATGCCCGTCCACACAAGCAGGCCGTTGCTGGCCATGGCGCTCGCCGTGTCGTTCGCTGCGCTGGCCCTCGCGACCGTGTCCGCTACCGCGGCACCGGTTGCCGGACCGGTCAAATCGGCCGCGCTGGCCGGCATGGCCTGGCGCCTGATCGGACCGCATCGCGCTGGCTCGGGAACGGCAGTCACCGGCGTGCCCGCGCAGCCCGACACGTTCTACTTCGGCGCGGCTGGTGGCGGCGTCTGGAAGACGCTGGACGCCGGGCGGACGTGGACGCCAATCTTCGACCAGAACCCGGCGTCGGTCGGCGCCATCGCCGTGGCGCCATCGGATCCGCGCGTCATCTATGTCGGTACCGGACAGATCACCACGCGCTATGACGTCGCCGCTGGCGAAGGCGTCTTCAAGTCGGTCGACGCAGGCAAGACGTGGGCATCGGTCGGGCTGAAGGACACGCGCCACATCGGTTCGATCTGGGTCGATCCGGCGAATCCGGACCACGTCCTGGTCGGCGCGCTGGGACATGTGTTCGGCCCCAACGACGAGCGCGGCGTGTTTCGTTCCGACGACGGCGGCAGGAGCTGGAGCAGGACGCTGTTCGTGAGCGCGGACACCGGCGCGGTCGATGTCGTCGCGGACCCGGCGGACTCCAGCGTCGTGTTCGCATCGGTGTGGCAAGTGCGCTTCCGGCCATGGATGAGCTATTTCACGCCCGACTACGGCCAGGAAAGCGGCATCTTCAAATCCGTCGATGGCGGGCGGCACTGGACGCGCCTGTCCGGCGGCGGCTGGCCGGACGGCAAGTTGGGACGCATCGGCCTGGCGGCAACGCATGTCGCATCCGGCACACGCGTCTACGCAGTCGTCGACGCGGAAAAGACCGGCGGCCTGTACCGATCCGACGACGCGGGCGGGCATTGGCAACGCGTCAACGACGATGGCGAACTAATCAATGCCTACTTCTCGCGACTGGCCATCGCCCCGGACGATCCCGACACCGTGTTCGCGATGGGGCGCTCGATTCATCGTTGCAGCAACGGCGGCAGCCGCTGCGACATCATCAAGGGCTCCCCCGGCGGCGACGATTACCACGACCTCTGGATCAACCCGAAAGATCCGCAGCGCATGATCACCGGCTCCGACCAGGGCACGGTCGTCACCGTCGATGGCGGCGCGACGTGGAGCAGCTGGTACAACCAGCCCACCGGCCAGCTCTACCACCTGGCGACGGACAACCGGTTCCCGTACTGGATCTATGCCGGGCAGCAGGACAACGGCACCGTCGCGATCGCCAGCCGCACCGACTACGGCGCGATCACCTCGCGCGACTGGCATCCGGTCGGTGCGGACGAGCGCGATTACGACATCCCCGACCCGCGCAATCCGGACATCGTCTACGGCTCCGGGCTCGGCGGCCGACTGTCGCGCTGGGATGCGCGCAACGGCGAAGTGCAGAACATCTCGCCGTGGCCGGTGTCGACCTACGGCGCGCGGCCCATCGCCGCGAAATACCGCTACTCCTGGATCACCCCGATCGCGGTGTCGTCGGTCGCACCGTATCCGCTGTACCAGGGCGCGCAGGTGTTGTTCCGCTCGCTCGACCAGGGCGCGACGTGGACGATCGTCAGCCCTGATGTCGCTCCGCGCGACCCGGCGCGCGGCGATTGCGACAAGGACCAGGCGCCGGAAGGCGCGCGGGCCTGCGGCTACGGCGTGATCTTCAGCATCGGTTTGTCGCCGCGCGACAACGACCGGATCTGGCTGGGCACCGACGACGGCCGCGTCAAGATGACGCGCGATGGCGGCACGCAGTGGCAGGACGTGACGCCTGCTGGTGTCCCGGCGTGGTCGAAGATCAGCACGGTGGACGTGTCGGCGCTGGACCCCGCCACCGCCTACATCGCGGTGGACAACCACCGCGCCGATGATTTCCGACCGATGGCCTGGCGCACGCACGACGACGGCAGGACATGGACGCCGATCGGCGCCGGCTTGCCCGATGGCCACTTCGTCGGCGTGGTGCGCGCCGATCCGAAGCAACGCGGCCTGTTGTACGCGGGGACCGATCGCGGAGTCTGGGTATCGTTCGACGACGGCGACCATTGGCAGTCCCTGCAACGCAACCTGCCCAGCAGCATCGTCACCGACCTGCTGGTGCATGGCGACGACCTGGTCGTGGCCACGCAGGGACGTTCGATCTGGCTGATGGATTCGTTGGCGCCGTTGCGCCAGCTCGACGCCGCCGTCGTGCGCGAGCCGGTGCATCTGTTCCGGCCCGATCCCGCCGTGCGCCTGCGCGGCAACCAGAACCGCGACACGCCGCTGCCGCGCGAGGAACCCGCCGGACGCAATCCACCCGACGGTGCGGCGATCGACTACTGGCTCGCCAGCGATGCCAAGGGTCCGGTGACGCTGCGCATCCTCGATGCGGGCGGCGCGCAAGTGCAGGCATTCTCGAGCGACGATGCAACGCCGGCGTTGCCGGTCGATCGCTACTTCGAGGAGCGTTGGCTGGGCACGCCGCAGCGGCTTGCCGGGAGTGCCGGCGCGCACCGGTTCTCCTGGAACCTGCGGATGCCGCGCCCGCGCGCGGATGCCTACGGCTACAGCATCGCGGCGATCGACGGCGACGAGGCGACGCTGTTGCCCGAAGGCATGCTGGTTGCGCCCGGTCGCTACACGCTTGTGCTGAGGGCGAATGGGCAGGAGCAGCGCACGACGCTGGATGTCGTCGCCGATCCGCGCGTCCCGGTGGATCCCGCCGCGGTGACCCAGGCATTGGCCCTGTCGGCCGACCTCACCGCCGCCATGTCGCGCCAAGCCGTCGCCAACGCGGAAATCCAGGCCGCGAACAAGCAGGTCCAGGCACTGGCCACGAAGACGCCGCAGGCCCCGGCATTGGCAAGCGCCATCAAGGCGTTCAGCGCCACGCTGTCGCCACTGGTCGAAGGCGAGGGCGAACAGGCACCGTTGAACATGTCCGCGATCGGCGGTGAGTTTACTGCGCTGGAAGTCGACCTGGAGAGTTCGGACCGCGCACCGACCGCGCCGCAGCGCGCGGTCCATGCGCAATACGCCGCGCGACTGGAACGCGCCCTGCAGCAATGGACGCGAATCAAGGCGCAGGCATTGCCGGCACTGGATGCTGCCTTGCAGGCAGCCGGGGAGCCTGCCATCAAGCTCGCCGCGCGATCCGGAATTCCCGCCGACATGGGTGTCTCAAGGGAGATTCCCTGACGTGGGCAGCGTCAACGTCCGGTGACATCACGGCGCAGGCCGATGGTCTACCATCGGCCCATGGAAGCGTCCATCGAACAGCGGCGACACGCGCGGTTGAATGTCATGGATGCCGTTGTCGTCACGCCCAACGGGCACGGTCATGAGACCCATGTCCTCGATATCTCCTCCGGCGGCGTCAGGGTGGCCGCGTTCCCGGGCTGGTCGCCCGTGCACGGCGCGGAGCTGAGGATCCTGTTCCTGCCGTCGAGCGACACGCCGATCGTGATGCAGGCGCGCGTCGCGCGCGTGGCCAGCGATCACTTCGGACTGCAATTTGGCGAGCAGCAGGACGACGACGTGCGCCAGGTGCTCGAGGCCCTGGGCCGGACCGGGTAGCCGCCGGCCAGCCATGCGCGCAGCCCGCCCTGGCGGCCGCACCGCGCACGCTGCCGTCATTAACGCTCCACTCATCGGTCACGGCGCACGCTGCGCCGACACTTTCGAGGAGCTTCCCATGATCCGCAACCTTCGCCATACGACACTGTTTTCCCTGATGGGTACCCTCGCGTTGTGCGGCGCCGCCTGGGGCCACGGCGACGGCATGTTCCAGCGCATGGACAGCAACAACGATGGCCGCGTTTCGGCGCAGGAGCATGCCGCTGGCGTCCAGGCGATGTTAGTGCGCATGGACGCCAACAACGATGGCGCGGTCACCGCCGACGAGATGGCCTCCGGGCGCGGCGGGATGCATGGCGACCAAGGTGCCGGCGACCACCGCATGCACGGCGGCATGCAGGAGATGATGTCGCGCATGGATGCCAACCATGATGGCGCGATCACTGCAGCCGAACATGCCGCCGCCGCGAATGCGATGTTCGTCCGCATGGACGTCAACCATGACGGCAAGATCACCGCTGCGGAGATGCAGGCCGGACACGGACAGGCCATGGGCGACCACGCCATGGCCGGGATGAAGATGGGCGACCAGGACATGCCCGGCATGGCGATGGGCGACCACGACATGGCCGGCATGACGATGGATGCCGACGACAAGGCCGACATGCCAATGCGCGCGCGCATGCACGCGCACATGCAGGCGATGGATGCCAACCATGACGGCAAGGTCACGTCCGCCGAACTCGCCGCCGGCGCGCAGGCGATGTTCACGCGCATGGACGGCAACCACGACGGTTACCTGACGAAGGCGGAAATGGAAGCGGGCCAGGCGATGGGCAAGCCGCAGTAAAGGGCGTACCCATTGGCGTTCGATGGCGACGCCCTGCCGGTCGTCGCATCTGCGCCGCAGGGCCTGCATGCCGCGGTCGGGTAAGCTGCGCTCGTACCTGCGACGAAGGTCTTCCGCAATGCGCCTGATCATTGCCTGCTGCTTGTCGGTGCTGCTCCTGGCTGGTTGTGCGGGCGTGCAGGCGCAGGACGCGGCCACGACCTTCATCATCGTCCGCCACGCGGAGACAGCCGAGGATGGCAGCCGCGATCCGCCCTTGAGCGCTGCTGGCCGGGCGCGTGCGCAGGCCTTGGCACTGCGGCTGTCCACGAGCCCGCTCACGGCGGCGTATGCGACGCCATTCCGGCGCACGCAACAGACCGCGCAGGCAGTAGCGGCGACCCACGGCATCGCGGTCAGCACCTACGCCCCGGCCATCGCGGCGTCGGATTTCGCGGCGACATTGCGGGCGCGTCATCACCGGGGGGCGGTCCTGGTCGTCGGCCACAGCAACAACGTTCCCGGGCTTGTTGCCGCCTTGTGCACCTGCCGCATCGCGGCGTTGGGCGATGACAACTACGACGCGCTCTACACGATCCGCGTGGATGCCGGCGGGCACGTGACGCTGGACGTGGGACGGCAATAGTCCGGCATCAGCGCTGGCGCAGGGCCTGGTAGGCAGCGAGCGCCATCTCCCGGCTCGCGGCCAGGTCGACCACCGGCTCGCGCGGATAGCGTGGCGCATGCTGGCGCAGCAACGCGGGCTGCTTCCATGGTGCGTATAGCGCAGCATCTGGCAGCCCGGCGAGTTCAGGCAGCCATCGGCGCACATAGGCACCATCGGCGTCGAAGCGTTGCGCCTGCAGCACCGGATTGAAGATGCGGAAGTACGGCGCGGCATCGGCGCCGGTGCCCGCCACCCATTGCCAGCCCAGCGTGTTGCTGGCCAGGTCGGCATCGACCAGCGTGTCCCAGAACCAGCGCGCACCCAGGCTCCAGTGCATGCGCAGGTTCTTGGTCAGCAGGCTGGCGACCAGCATGCGCACGCGGTTGTGCACCCAGCCGGCGTGCCAGAGCTGGCGCATGCCGGCATCGATGATCGGGATCCCGGTGCGGCCCTGTTGCCAGGCGGCCAGCAGTCCCGGCGCTGGCTTCGCCCACTGCAGGTCGTCGAAGCGCGGATTGAGGTTGCGCTCAACGGTGTGCGGAAAATGGTGCATGAGGTGGTAGGCGAACTCACGCCAACCCAACTCGCGGACGAAGGCGGCAATGGCCGCCGGGGGCGCGTTGCTGGCCTCCACTTCCGCGACCACCCGCTGCACCGAGATCTCGCCGAAGTGCAGGTGCGGCGAAAGCCGCGACGTGCCGGCGCGACCGGGGACATCGCGCGCCTGGGCATAGTCGGCCAGGCCGGTGTCGATGAAGCGGCGCAGCGCGCGTATCGCGCCCGCCTCGCCGGGTGCCGCCTCGACGTGGAATCCCGCGTCCCATCGCGAGTCGGGCAGCAAGGGCAGCGACTGCGGCCCGAGTGCGCGCAGCATTGGCGTGTCCGGGGCCGGCAGCACCCGCGGCGCCGTGCTGGTGCGCAATGCGCCGCGCGTCGACGCTGCGGTCTTCCAGTAGGCAGTGAACACGCGGTACGGATCGCCCTGTTGCGTCTGCACGTCCCAGGGTTCGCGCAGCAGGCTGCCGTTGAAGCTTTCCGCGTGCATTCCGTCGGCGCGCAACCCGCGTTTGATCGCGGCGTCACGCGCTTCGATGGCCGGCTCGTAGCGCCGGTTCCAGAGCACCGCTTCGGCGCCGCTTGCCTTCGCAATCCCGCGCAGCAGCTCCAGGCTGTCGCCGCGTGCGCAATGCAGGCGGTTGCCGCGTGCCTGCAGCGCGGCATCCAGCGCCACCAGCGACTGCGCGCGCCACGCATTGGAAGCCGCGCCCGGCGCCCAGTCACCTTCCTCTCCCGGCGCGTGCACATAGACCGGCAACAAGCAGAATCCACGCGCCAGCGCCGCCTGCACGGCCGGGTTGTCGTCCAGGCGCAGGTCATTGCGGAACCAGATCACGGCAGTGGGCATGGCTGGCATGTGAGGGAACCGGTCCGGCAGAGTGCCATGCTGTCGCATGCGGGTGCGACTGTGCACGTTCCTGCTACTTTTTCCCTTCAGCGCGGAGTAACGCCATGACCAACCCCGACAGCGAATTCGATCCCGACGACAATTTCGCCAACGGCTTTTTCGCCAGCGGCATGGAAGAGCCGGATGACGATGCCACGGTCGAGGCGCTCGTGTGGCAGCTGTTGCTGTTGATCAATCCTGCCGACGAGGACGCGGCGCTCCAGCAGTTCACCGCATGGCAGGACGCATCCGCCGATGCCAACGATGTCGAGCCGCTTGAGCTGCTCAAGGACATCATCGACTGGAAGGCAGGATTCCACGTCGCCGACGATGACGTCGCCACTTTCATCGACGCCATCGCCGAGCTCACCGCACGCTGGAACCTGCGCGTGGACTGGGGCGTGGAGGATCCCACCGACGACGACTTCCTCGCGCGCACCGACGTCGGCGCGCTGGTCGCGGTCGCCTTCGACCGCCTGCGCGAACACGGCTATACATTGTGGACGTGGGACACCGGGACCGATGCCACCGGCGGCTGGATCACCCAGAGCCGCGATGACGAAGGGATGCGTGTCATTGCCGCTGCGCTGGCAATCGACGTGCGCACGGGTGCCGCCTGACGCCTGCCGGCCTCGCTAGCGACTGGCGAGCGCCGCGTCGCCGGCAGTACGCGGCCGCATGCGCAGCCACAGCAGCTGCACGACCAGCAGCAGCGCGATGGCCAGCGCAACCCACGCGGCGATGCTGGCGCCGGGCAGCTGCCATTGCGACTGTTTCACGTACACGGCGACCAGCGCCCACGCGGCGGCGGCGACGAACACGGCGTTGCCACGCATGCGGGCGTTGAGCACCAGCAGCAGGGCCGCGGCGAGTGCGAACAGCGCCAGGCTCCAGCCCAGCATCTGCTGCGTGGGCAACAGGCGATAGGCGACGATCACCTGTGCCGAATTGAGGAACGCCGCCAGCGCCAGCCAGCCCGCGTGCAGGGACAGGGGGCCATATGCCCACGCCGGTGGCGGCTGTTTCGCGCGGGACAGGATGAGCGTGCAATGCAGCAGGCACGCCAGTGCGGCGATGATCACCAGCAGGCACAGCCAGAACAGGCCCATCGAAAACAGTGGCATCCACGCAGCCGTCAGGGCAAAGCCGGCGGCCGCGAACGGCGCGATCCGCGCCAGGGTCGCGTCGGCGCGGCGCGAGGCCGACGACTGCCAGATGCCGTAGGCGATATCGAGCACGAAGATCACACCCCAGATGGCGAACGCGTAGCCGGCGGCGACCACCAGCGTCGGGTAGTGATCGGACACCGCGCCGTTGGTTGGGCCGAAGGTTCCGCGCTGCGACATCCAGGCAACCAGTGGCATGATCAGCGAGCACAGCAGCACGAGCAGGCGCATGCGGGGTCTCCGTGAGGGCATCCCACGCTAGCAGGTGCCGGTGAGGCAGGCGTCGCAAGGAGCCGCGGCGATCGCGCAGCTGAACCTTTCCCACGGGCCCGGGGCAGGCCGTTAATGCGCCGGTCACGCTGCCGGATTAGTCTGGGTGGTCAATCGATTTGGAGTCGCCGCGCAATGCATTCCCCCCGTCGCACCATGGTGTTCCTGGTTTTGGCCGGTCTGGCAGCTTCCGCAAGCGTCTGGGGACAGGCCAGCCCGATGTTCCAGCACATCGACAGCAACCACGACGGTCGCATCTCCCTCAAGGAACATGCGGCGGCCGAGCAGGCAACCTTCAATCGGATGGATGCCGACCACGACGGCAAGCTGACAGGCGACGAAATGAGGACGGCGCGCCTGGCCTTGGGCGTGGCCGAGACGTCGGGCGATGAGCGGGCCGCGACTGCCGCGGAGAATGCCGCCGTCGCGCAGGCGCTATTCGAGCGCCTGGACACCGATCACGACGGCCGGGTGTCTTCTGCCGAAATGCAGGCCGCGCACAGCAGGTCCGCCGATGCAGGTGGTGCGCATCCGGTCATGGGCGCCGCCGCCGCTCTGGATGCCAATCATGACGGTGTCGTCAATGCAGCCGAACACGCCCACATCGCGCGCGCACGATTCGCCAAGATGGACACCAACCAGGACGGCTTCGTCTCCTTGCAGGAATGGAATGCAGCCCATGCAGGGAAGAAGCCAGCGTCACCGTAGCCCCTGTCGGTTGGCAGGCATCGATTGCTGCGAGCAGTTGCCAATGCGCTGAAGTACGTGGATTTGCCCGGATGCATGTTGCTCCGGTGAGAGCACCAGAGGATCACCATGCACAGGGATCGCGAATTCTCCAAGTGGTACCGCAGGGAAGGCGGCGACTGCGTGCCGATGCAGGCACAGCTCATCTGGAATGCCGCGTGGGAAGCGGCGATC
Organism: Lysobacterales bacterium; assembly: GCA_038222295.1. GTDB lineage: Bacteria > Pseudomonadota > Gammaproteobacteria > Xanthomonadales > Xanthomonadaceae > Cognatiluteimonas. The sequence goes on along the minus strand of JBBRHT010000001.1, from coordinate 18,698 downwards.
GGTTCGATCCAGGAGGTGGCCGTCGAGCGCCTGATGGCGGGACAGCAATCGCGGGAAGTCACCGCGGCCGAGGTTCGGTCGGCGATCCGCTGACGATGTCGCGCCAGCCGCGCATCACGCACGGCTGGCAGCACCAGGTCCAACAGCCCTCGTCGAAACCGGCAATCGACGCTGGTCAACCGCCGATGTGGAACGGCTCGCTGGGTCGACCGGATTCGGCATAGTGGGTGGTGCTCACCCGTTGCTGGTGCCGCACCAGCGCAAGCGCGGCGAGCCGATCCTGGATCCACGCCGCACGTTGCTCCGGGCCGGAACCCGTCGGGTGCTCGGCATCGCGATAGCGGCAGAAGTCCTCGTACTCGTCCGTTTCGGCCGATAGCGCCGGCCACGTCAGCTCCAGCAGGATCACGTCGTCGAGCTTGCCCAGCAGGGGGATGCGATCGGGGATCAGGTTTTCGGTCTGGTCGAGGTAGGCCAGCATCTTTTCGACGTTGACGCGGTCCCGGCCGGCACAATCCCAGTCGGGATCGACAACCATGTGCCGCAGCTCTTCGATCCTGGCCAGCCGTTCGTCTAGCACCTTGCGTGCGTCCGGCTCGGGCAGTGAGAGCAGCCATCGCGACAGTTGCGCCACGTGGTCCGCGTCGACGCGCGGGGCATCAGGATGCACGTCGTGCACCAGCGCATCGAACAGCGCGATTTCTTCATCGCGCAATGTCCAGTCGCCTGCGCGATGGCGACGGCCAGCGTCGTGCGCGGCCGGCCATGGCATGGCGGCCTGGGAGGAGTGGTTCTGCTGCTTTTCCATGGGAAACTCCGTCGGAGCGGCTGGAAAAACGTGTCTGGCCACTGCAGGAGTGACCATCTGCTGATTGGATGATCGCGCTTTCCGCAGCATGGCGAATGTGCAGAAAGGGCCTTGAACTTGGCTCATTCCTGAAGCGCCTGTCGAGTTGGGCGCTGTGCCCGTCGGCGTAAGACGCGGGGTTATGGTGCCGGCACCCGGATTCGAACTGGGGACCTACCGCTTACAAGGCGGTTGCTCTACCAACTGAGCTATGCCGGCACGGCCGCGCAACGCGGGTGCGCATTCTAGCGCGCGGCATGGCCACCCAGGTCTGCGGCGAGCTTTGCGCAATCCGCCGGCCTCGCCTGTGCCGCGCCGGTCGTGCGACGCAGGGACGCAATGTCCAGGCCCGCGTTGCCCATGATGTCGATCCACTGCGTCACCGCGCCCAGCGGCCCGGCCTGGGCCGGAAAACCGGCGGCCACGAGCGCGGATTGCTGTTGATTCGCCGACTCCTCGCTGCCAAAGCGGCCCAGCGCAATGCTGTTGGCCTCCGGCCCAGTGGGCACGATGTAGTAATCCTTGAAGCCGGCGGCATCGATGCGTGCAGCCATCGCGACGGCGGCGGCGTGATCGGCGAGCGCAGGCAGCCACACGCGCCAGCCGTGGCGCGCGGTTGGGGCCTGGCGAACCTGCAAGCGGATGACGCGCGGTTGCAGGCTTGCGCGTGCGGCCGATACCGCGGCATCGTCGAGGAATGGTCCCACGGTGAAGCATTGACCATCCCCCGCGGTGGGCACGGGCGTCGATGCCAATGACGCCCTGGCTACAGGGGTCGGCTGGAGCGCCGCCATGCCAGCCGGAGCGGGCATGGGTGCGGTGCGCTCGTCGGCCAGCAGCAGGCGTGGCACTCGCGACGATGTCGGCGTGGCGACAGGGACCACCGGCTCGGGCCGGGAGACCCACCAGGCGGCGACGCCAAGGTTCAGCACGACCAGCAGGACGATCAATGCGCGAATGAGCATGCCGGCATTCTAAGCGTGCGTGCGCTGACCGTCGGCAGGCTCCAGGGCCAACGCCCACAAGGCAAGGCCTTCGAGCACGAGTGCGGGAGCGGATGCCGCATCTCCCAATGCAGGCAACAGCGCCGGTGCGCCACCACCGTGCAGCAGCACGCGCGGAGTCGTGCCCAGCAGTGCCGTGGCCGCCTGCGCACTCTGCGCGACCAATGCCAGTGCGGCGCCCTCGCAACCCGAGGCCAGTGCCGATGCGGTCTCTGCGGCGAATGGCGCATAGCTGCCGCCGTGCGCGGGCAGTTGTGGTGCGCGCGCATGCAGGCTCTCGCGCATCAGCGTGGGCGATGGTGCGATCCGGCCGCCGCGATGCACGCCGTCCGCATCGATCAGGTCGATCGTGAGCGCGGTCCCGACGCCGACCACCAGCCACGGGCCGCTTCCGCGCGCGTTGGCCGCCAGCAACGCGAGGAAGCGGTCGACGCCTAGTCGTGCGGGCTCGGCGTAGGCGATGCGGACGCCGGCGAAACTGCGCTGCGTGCGCACGAACGAGACACGCCGGCAGCGCGAGGTCAAGGCGTCGACCAACGCCGCGGCCAGCTCCGGCGGACCGACGCTGGCGATCCAAGCGGTGTCGAACCGGTGCGGCAGTCGCTGATCCCAGTCGTCGGCGAAGCGGCTGCCCCCATGGTCGATGCAGCGGATCCCGCCGATCGCTCCATCGCGCAGTGCGGCGCATTTCAAGCGACTGTTGCCGAGATCGAACAGCCAGGTGTTCATTGGGCGCGCACGCTGACGTCGCCGGAGTACACACGCTGTTCGCGGCCATCGATGCGCAGGCGCAATGCGCCGTCCTCGGCGATGCCGATGGCGTGGGCCGGTTGCACGCCGTCGGTGCCGTGCACCCAGACGTCCCGTCCGGCCAGCGCGTCGAACCGGGCGTACCGCTCCAGGAAGGGCAGCAGCCCGCCCTCGTTGAACCGCGCCAGTGCCGGCAGCCAATGCGCGAGCACGCTGGCGACGAGCGTGTTGCGCGAGGGTGCGGTGTCCGCCATCGACGCCAGGTCCGTCCAGGGCTGCGAAATGTCGGTGGCGAAGGCAGGCGGCATGCGGACGTTGAGTCCCAGGCCGATCACCGCCCGCGCCGGTCCCGCATGTTCCCCCCCGCCTTCCACCAGCAGGCCACCGAGCTTGCGCAAACCGTCGGGCCCAGTGACCACCAGGTCGTTGGGCCACTTCAGCCGCACTGCGGTGAATCCGGATGCGTGCAGCGCTTCGGCCGTGGCGATGCCGGCGATGAGGCTCAAGCCGGGCAGGCGGGCCAGGCCGCCGGAGAACAGCCGCGCCAGCGACAGGTAGATGTTGGCGGCCAGCGGCGAGGCCCAGCTGCGCCCGCGCCGTCCGCGCCCGCCGGTCTGGCGCTCGGCCAGCAGCACGGTGGAGCCCACGGGACACGTCGTCCGGCGCAGTAGTTCGGAATTGGTCGAATCCAGCGACCAGGCGACGTCCAGCGCCACCAGCTGCGCCCGCAGGTCGGGCGGCAGCTGGTGGCGGATGGCGTCGGGGGAAAGCAACTCCAGTGGCTGCGCCAGGGCATAGCCCTTGCCCGGTTGCGCCGCGATGGCGACACCGGCGGCACGCAGCGCGGCAATGCGTTTCCAGACGGCGGCCCGGGTCAGGCCACCCTCACCGGCCAATGCCTCTCCGCCGGCAGGTCCGCGCAGCAGCCGCAGCAGCAAATCGCGGTCATGCATCAGCGGGAGGCCGCGGGAAGACGCGGCAGGCGGTCGGTCAGGCATCGCCCGGAGTCTGCCGGATCATCCGGCCGCTGTCTGCTGCGTTGCAGCATGCAACCGGCCGATGCCATCGGGCATCCACGTTATAGTGTGCTGTCGCCTGACGTCCCGCGGGTGGCCTGGAGTGTCGTCATGAACCGAACCGTCGTGTGCCTGCTGCTGCTTGGCCTGAGTTCCGTGGTCAATGCACGTGACGTGCGAATGCATGGCCCCAACGGCGATGGCAGTGCCCTGGTCGACAGCGCCGCCATTGCCGCACCGCCCCCGACGAAGCATGACGCCACGACGACGGTGCATGCGAGGGTCAAGACACCGCCGCTGTTCCGCTCCGGGGACGACGACGGTGGCTCGCGTGCTCCACGCTGGCACAGCTTCCTCCCGGGCATGTTCCGCTGAGGTCGACGTCCGTCGGACGCGACGTCCGCGATGCAGGGGATCTTCGGGTCAAAGCCCCGGCGGCAGCGTGACCTCGAATCGCGCCCCACCCAGTTCCTTCGACGCGCCCACGGTCAGTTCGCCGCGATAACTGCGCACCATGTCCTGCACGATCGCCAGGCCGATGCCGTGGCCCTGCACGCGCTCGTCTCCGCGCACGCCACGCTGCAACACATGTGCGATCTGGTCGGGCGCGATGCCCGGGCCGTCGTCCTCCACCGCGATCAACACGCCCGGCCGGCGCCCGGGCGCGGTCGCGCCGGGCTGGATGGTGAGCAGCACGCGTGAGCGCGCCCACTTGAAGGCGTTTTCGAGCAGGTTGCCGAGCAGTTCCTGCAGGTCGCCGGGTTCGCCGTGGAAGAGGGTGTTCGGGTCGATCTCGAATTCGCAGACGATGCCCTTGGCGGCATAGATCCTTTCCAGCCCACGCACGATCTGCTCGGCATGCGGCTCGATGGCGATCGGCGCGGCGAACAGCTTGTGCCCCCCTGAAGCCGCGCGCGCGAGCTGGTAACCGACGAGATCGTTCATGCGACGCAGCTGCGTTTCGACCTCTTCGCGCAGTTCCGGCTCGCTGGTGCCGCTGTCCAGCCGGGTGCGCAATACCGCAAGCGGCGTCTTCAGGCTGTGCGCCAGGTCGGCGAGGGTGTTGCGCTGGCGATCGAGGTTCTCGCGCTCGCTCTCCACGAATGCATTGATGCTTTCGGTCAGTGGTTCGAGTTCGCGCGGGTGGCGCTCGCTCATCCGCGGGATCTGGCCGCGCTGCACCCGCTTGAGCTCGGCGATCACGCGTCGCAACGGGCGCAGGCTCCAGCGCAGGATCACCGCCTGCAGCAACAACAACACCGCGCCGGAGATGCCGAGGTAGCCCCACAGCGCCTGGCGGAAGATGCGCACCTGCCGTGGCAGCGTGCCGGCGTCCTCCATGATGTAGATGGTGTAGGGGAATTCGGGGCTGTCGCTGCGCGTCGCATCGACCAGGCCGATGCCATAACGATAGACCTCGCCTGGCGAGCCATTGCTCTTCACGATCTGCAGCGGCCCGTCGAAGACTTCCTCGCGACCGGCGAGCACGTCACCGCGTGGCAGCTGCGGGCCTCGTGCGGAGCCGGACACCCAATGGCCCTGGGGCAACTCGACGCCGGCGTAGAGGCCGCTCCCGGGGCGGTCGAAGCGCCCATCCGGCGTTACTTCCGGCGGGATCAGCGAGCCGTCGCGCGCGAACTCGATGCCGCCGGCATAGGTGAAGGCATAGGCCTTGAGTCGGTCGCGCAGGCCTTGCCCGGCGACATCGACGAAGGCGCGATCCAGCGCGAAGCCGGCCAACGCCAGGAACGCCACCAGGCCGATGCTGGCCGCAAGCAGTTGCCGCGACTGCAGCGAGCGCGGTTGCCATCGCAGCAGCCGCTGACGTTCAACCATCGATCTGGCGCCTTGTGGGCAGTGCTGCACATCGCATCACGTGCGCGGCGCCCCATGTCCCAGAGGCGAGCGGCGCGGCATCCGCCGTGCCCGCCCGCCGGACCTCATTCCTCGGTCCGCGGGATCGCGAAGCGGTAGCCGCGGCCACGGACGGTTTCGATCGGCTTGAGACTCCCATCCGGATCGAGTTTCTTGCGCAGGCGGCCGATGAAGACTTCCAGCACATTGGAATCCCGGTCGAAATCCTGCTGGTAGATATGCTCGGTCAGGTCGGCCTTCGACACCAGTTCGCCGGCGTGCATCATCAGGTACTCGAGCACCTTGTACTCGTAGCTGGTCAGGTCGACGTTGGTGCCGTTGACGCTCACCGTCTGCGCGGCGAGGTCCAGCACCACCGGTCCGCACTCCAGCGTCGGTTTGCTCCAGCCGGCGGCACGCCGGACCAGCGCATTGATGCGGGCCAGCAACTCCTCGACATGGAAGGGCTTGACCAGGTAGTCGTCGGCGCCCTGCTTGAGCCCTTCGACCTTGTCCTGCCAACTCGAGCGGGCGGTGAGGATCAGCACTGGGAACTGCTTGCCCTCGTCCCGCAGCGCCTTGACCAGTTCCATTCCGGACATCTTGGGCAGGCCCAGGTCGATGATGCCGACGTCGAAGGGAACCTCGCGGCCCATGTACAGGCCCTCTTCGCCATCCTGGGCGGCGTCCACTGCAAAGCCCTCACGCTTGAGCCGCGCGGCAAGGGTTTCGCGCAGTGGGGCTTCGTCTTCGACGAGCAAGATACGCATGGGTCACTCCAGAAGGCCAGGCCGCGGGGCGGCGACACTGCAATAGGGTGCCCTATTCAGTCGTCGTTGCCGCGTGTAGGCGGGTTTTGCCGGCGTGCCGGGTCGCTGGCCGAAGGATCGACCATGAAGACGCGCACGCGTCCGTGCTCATCGACCGTCTTGATCCGGTTGACGTCACGGCCGTCGAAAGGGATGCGTTCGGCACTGAGTACCTGCCCGCGCGTGCTCCGCTCCACGCGGCGCACGCTGTCCGACAACGCATCATCGCTGCGCATCGCGGGCAGGTCGCGTTCGGACGTGGAGCGCGGCGGCCCGACTGGAGGCGCAGCCAGGGCAGTCGCGCTCATGGCCGCGAGCAAGGCAGCGAAGAGGCAAGGCGGCAATGAGCGGCGCAGTGGCATGGAAGGTTCCGGAGGAAGCCCCGAGGAGCACGGGTTCGGGGCGTGGCAGTGATTGTTGGGAGCCGGTGGTGAATCCGTCCTTAACTTTTCCGGTTGATGACCCGGTGGGGTTCAGATGGCACCGCGGGATTGGTTCAGATCAGCTCGCCCACGCAGCAGCGCAGTGAGCCGCCCCCTGCCTCGATCGCGTCCAGCTCCACACTACGTACGACGAAACCGGCAGCGGCCAATGCCTTGCGATTGTCGCCGCCCAGGGCGAGGTCGGCGGTGGCGCTCATCCAGGCGCTGCCCGTCGACAGGGCAATGGCGTTACCGGCGAAGGCGGCCTGCTCCAGCGGCGACAACCTGATCGCGTGCGGCCCATAGATCGCCTCCACGACCTGGATGATGGCGGAATCGGCAAAACCTTCCGTGCAGGCCAGCGCCGCGCGTCCCGCCAGGACGGCCAGCACCACGTTGGTGTGGTATTCGCCAGGTGCCAGGTCGAACATCAACGTTGCGCGCAGTCCGAAAGCCGCATGCATCAACCGTGCGCCGGCCTCGTCGCAGCGCTGCGACAGGCCGCACCAGCCAATGCCGCGCGCGCGGTCGATGACCATTGCGCCGGTGAGTTCGCAGGGATGCGGCTGGGTGGACAGGTCGACCTGTGCGTAACCGAGGATGTCGCGGAAGAAACCACGGATGTCGCTGCGTCCGGCTTCCCGCTGGCGCACTGGATGGCGCATGCGACCGATGACCAGGCGTCCGGGCGCCGTCGCGAACACGTTGTTGGGGAACACCGCATCGGGCGTGGCGTCGTCGCCGGGAAAGCACACCGTCGGCAATTCCGTTGCCAGGGCGCGCTGCAACGCCCGGTGCTGCCGCAAGGCGCGCTCGGGGTCGAATGCAGCCGCACCCGCCATGTAGCGGTTGTCGCTGGCCGACTGTTCCGCCATGCGGAACCCGTCGGGCGCGACGAGGAAGGCCGCGCGCGCGACAGCCGGCCCGAAGTCCGGCGCAAGCGCTCGTGCGATGTCGAGGAATGCCGACGGATCGCGCGTGATCATGCCGCCAGGCCCGGTTGCGATTGCGTCGGCGCCAGCGCTGCCTCGACCAAGGTCCAGTCGGCGCCCGGCTTGTGCGCGCCTTCGCTCAGCACCTGGCGGAATGCGCGCCCACCACGCTCGCCATGGAACAGGCCCAGCAGGTGGCGGGTGACGTGTTTGAGCGCGATGCCCTGCGCCAGCCAGGCGTCGATGTGTGGACGCATGGACTGCAACAGGTCGGCGCGACTGCGCAGCTCGCCGCCGAACCAGGCCACGTCGATGCGATGCAGCAGGTAGGGATCATGGTAGGCGGCGCGACCGAGCATCGCGCCGTCGGCGTGTGCGAGGTGCGCGGTGGCATCGTCCAGTGCTGCAATGCCGCCGTTGACGACGACGCGCAGTTCCGGCCGCTCGGCCTTCAGCCGGTAGGCCCAGTCGTAGCGAAGCGGCGGCACTTCGCGGTTTTCCTTCGGCGACAGGCCCTTCAGCCACGCATTGCGCGCATGCACGACGAACAGCCCGCACCCCGCGGCGGCGACACGATCGACGAACGCGCGGAAGACATCGTAGTGCTCGTCATCGTCGATCCCGAGCCGGCATTTCACCGTCACTGGTACATCGCAAGCCGCGATCATCGCCGCGATGCTGTCGGCAACCAGGTCGGGCTCGCGCATCAGGCAGGCACCGAAGCGTCCGGCCTGCACGCGGTCGGACGGGCAACCCACGTTGAGGTTGATCTCGTCGAAGCCGGCATCGGCGCCGATGCGCGCCGCCTGCGCCAGCAAGGCCGGCTCGCTGCCGCCCAGTTGCAGCGCCACCGGATGCTCCACCGGATCCAGCGCCAGCAGCTTGCTGCGATCGCCGTGGATCACCGCGTTGGCATGCACCATCTCGGTATACAGCCGCGCATGCGGCGCCAGGATGCGGTGGAAGACGCGGCAATGCGTGTCGGTCCAATCCATCATCGGGGCGACGGAGAGGCGGATGGTGGCGTTGTTGGTCGAAGCCGGCGAGGGTCGGGCCGATCGACCGGCTGCAGGCTGGATGGTCATTGGCCGGATCGTGGAAAGCGTCAGCGCTAGCGGTCGACAGGGTACACCGCGCGGTTTGCCTGGGCCCGGCGGCGACGCTGGAGCGCTGCGCCGAAGCGACACGGTGCGGGCCACGACCGCATGCGTCCGGACAACTGCAGGTCGGTCATCCCACGGGTGGCTTGATCACGTCCGGTTGTCCGATGCCGGGCATGCGCAGGCCACCGTGGCTGCGATCAGCCGCAATGGACTGGCGACCGGGATGCTGTTGCGCCTGCGTGGTTGCGGAGGCGATCGGGGTCGCGTGATACGCACCCGGCGGCTGGCCTTGCGGACCCGGGTGGGACGCGCGTCCGGTCGCGCCACCACCGAACTGCGAATAGGGGACGAAACTGCCCATGGTGCCCTGGAAGAACATCGCCGCCATCGGCGGCGCGGTAAGGATCAGCATCGTCAGCACCAGGCCCAGCCCGCCTTGCTGCAGGGCCATGCTGTTGACGCCATCAGGGCCCGCACCCAGCAGGGCGCTGGTCCAGAACGCGGCTGCCACGGCAATGACCATGTCCGTCGCCAGCGTCACCATGACGCTCAGCACCGCCAGCGAGAACATCGTTCCCAGCCCGTAGTAGAGCCAGCGACCGAACAATCCCCTGGTCTGGTCGAACAGCAGGCACAGGATGAACAAAGGACCGAGCCCGACGAAGAGCGCCATCGCGATCTTGTTGAGCAGCAGCATCGTGCCTGCCATCAGCGCCGGGCCGCCCGTGCCGATGCCGGCGAACCACAGGTCGCGGTCTTTCTTCTCGTTGAGGATCGGGTCATCGGCGACATCCAGCGCATCGATGCTCGCCAGCGCCACCTGCATGTAGGCCAGGCATTTGTCGACGCGATCGTAGACGTCCTCGTCGGTACCGGTGACCATCCGGCTGATATCGCTGCTCAGCCCATCCGTCAGCGCGCGGTACATCGACCCGCCACCGGCGGCGGCGGCGGTGGCGACGCCGACGACCAGGGTGACCCGCAGCGAGCGCGCCAGCAGTTCCATCATCGAATCGCGCGACTGCCCAACCGCGATCCGGTAACCCTGGACCATGATCCACAGCGTGACCAGCGCCATCACCGCTCCACCGATGAGGCTGACGGTCCGCCCCAGCAGGTTGTCCCGGAAGACGTTGATCTCGCCCGTCAGGAAACTGTTGATCTCCCGGAAGAACAGCAGGTCGGCGACCTGGCTTGCGGCCTGGACACGAAGATGCATCGCGCCCGGGGCCGCGGCGCGGAGCACTTCGATGACCAGCTGCCACAACGCTGCGATCATGTGCATTGGTGGTGTTCCCGGGACGCGCTGCGCACGTCACTGCAAGCCTGTTGGTCGGTCCGGCGACTGCTCCGCCATTGCTGCCGGAACATCACTGCCGGGCGTTCGCGTCAGCGATCCGCTCGCTTGGCGGCGTCGAGCGCCGTGTGCAGTGCGGCACCACGCACCACGCCGCCGAGCAGGCCGCCGCCGTCGAGCGTGCCGTTGGCGATCATCCGCTGGTCGTCCTTGAGCAGCTCCAGGAAACGGTCGTAACCGTCGGTCTGGTTGCGCGCCTGCTGGATGTCCATCTGCATGCGGCTTTGCATCGACAGCAGGCGGTTGTTGTTGGCCTGCAGCGCCCCGGCGTCCTGCTGCGAAATGCCGGCCCGCTCGGCATAGATCTTCTGCAGCTCGCGGTCGCGATCCTTCGACAGGTTGAGGACGCTGACGATGGCGTTGTAGCGGGCGTTTTCGGTCTGGACGATCATCGCGCAATTCTCCGCGCTCGCCGAGGAGGCGAGCAGCGAGCGCAACCCCGACGGACAGCGTTGGGCCAGGCCCGCATCCAGCGCGCGCGGCGTGAACCCCGGCGTTTCCATCGCGCCGGGATTGGTGACGCCACCCTTGACGTACTGCTGCTCGTACTGCCGGACCTGTGTCTCGTACTGCTGCAACTGGGTCTGGTACTGCGCGATCTGCTTGGCGTATTGCTCGCCTTGGGAAATCAGGTTCTCGACCCAGCCGGCATAGGTCAATGCCGTGTGTGCCGGGTCGGTGACCACCCATTGCGCGGCGGCGGGGCCATTGAGCGCACAGCCAAGCGCGATGGTGGCCACGGCGGCCCAGTTGGCGGATCTGCGCGTCGGGCAGGTATTCGATGTGCGTCGTTGCATTGGTCACCTCCATGTGGCCGTGTGGAATTCGGGGGGCTGGCTATGCGGTGGTGGCGCGGAACCCCGCGGGGTCGGGGCTGACGGGATCTGGCGTCATCGCGCTGCCGCCACGGGTTCCTTTTCGGGCCGCCTGGAACTGCGCCAACCATTGTTCTGGCCGCAGGGCATCGACGGCCACGCCGGCGTCGGATGCTTGCCGCGCCATGACCGCGTGCAGCACCGCGACGTTGTCGGTCGAGGCGGAGATCACTGCCAACGCATCATCCATGCCGGCCAGGTTCAACTGGCAGACGCTGGATCCATGGCCCTGCTTGACCAGGAAGCAACGCGAACGCTCGTCGAGCTTCACCACGACCTGGTACTCGGCTTCGGTCAGCTTGAGGCCGTCGATGTAGTCATCGCGGCTGGCGGTGGGATTGGGCAACAACACCAGTGTCGCCGTCTGCTCGACCAGCGCCGCGGCGATGTCGCTGGCCAGCGCGTCCTCGGGACTCTGGGTGGCGAAGATGCCCAGGCCGTTCTGCTTGCGGATGGTCTTCTGCTTGTTGCGCGCGAACTCCTTCAGCCCGCCGCCCCCATCGAGGATCTTCCAGAACTCGTCCATGACGTAGATGAGTGGTCGGCCGTCGATCAGCGCCTCCAGTCGATGCAGCAGGTAGTTGACGACCGGAACGCGAACCTCGGCATTGTCGATGATGTCGGTGTAGTCGAAGCCGATGATCGCGGCCCTGTCCAGGTCGACGGTGTCGGCGGGATTGTCGAACACCCAGCCCAGTCCATTGCCGGCCGTCCATTTGCGCAGCCGCGCGAACAGGCCGTCGTCGCCCATGTTGGGCAGGCTCTTCTGCAGGTTGGTGATGTTGCGCAGCGCCATCGGCGTGTCGAGCAGGTTGCTCACGGCACGGAAGATGTCGTCGTCCTCCCGCGGCGTGTAGGCGGGCTTTCCCGCCATCACCTTGACCAGTTCGACCAGGAACTGCAGGTTGGCCTTGCTGTTCTCGCACTGGAACGGATTGAACCCGGTCGGCTTGCCGCTCTCCAGTGCCAGGTAGTTGCCGCCACAGGCGCGCACGAAGATCTCCGCGCCGCGATCCTTGTCGAAGAAGAAAATCGTCGGGCAGGGGTCGAGCTTCTGCACCTGGCTCAGCAGGAAATTGATCAGCGCGGTCTTGCCGGTGCCGGATTTGCCGATGACCATCGTATTGCCGATCGCCTTCTCGCCCAGCGATCGCTCGGCCGGATGCGTCGCGTGGAAATTGAAGTGGTATGGCTGCCCGTTGGTCGTCTGCAGCGTGGTCACGCAGCGGCCCCAGGGATTGTTGTCCTTCTTGCCCGATGCGAAGTTGTGCAGAGGCGACAGGCCCAGGAAGTTCAGCGAGCTGACGTTCGCCAGCCGGGTGCGGTGCTTCCAGTTGCCCGGAAGCTGCGCGTAGAACGATGGGGCGATCGCCAGGTCTTCCTTGGTCGAGACAAATCCGGCGTTGGACAGTTCCGCCCGGGCGACGGCGATGTTGCGTGACAGCTGCTCCTGGCCGTCGGCGTACAGCGCCATGGTGAAATGGTATTCGCCGAGGACGAAATTGCCCGACGCGAGCTGGTCCATGGCCTGGTCCATCTCGACGATCTGGCTGACGGCCTTGTCGCCCGACGAGATCATCATGCCCTTGGTCCGGTCCAGCACCTTGAGCGCGTCCTGGCGTCCCATCGGGCTGAAGGAATGGGTGATCACGTATTCGAAATCCAGGTATTTGAGCCCGTTGAGGATTCCCGGATAGGTCCCGTCGGTGTATTCGCGGATGTTGAGCAGGGCCCCGAAATGGTTGACGCCATGGGGTGTGTTGACCACGAAGTCGCCGGTCCTTGCCGAGAACAGGTGGCGACTCACGGGTAGATACGCCGTCACCGGTGCGTCGAGCACAGGGACGGGCTCGTCGAGCCGGTTGATCAGGTAGCCAAAAAATTCCAGCGTCTCGGAAAATATGACGCCGTTGGCGGCTTCGTACATGCCCAGTCGGCAAGGCGCGTAATCGCTGAGCGCTGCTTCCAGGTTGCGCGCCAGCTCCAGCAGCTTGTCAATGGCCTGCTCCTGCTCGGACTGCAGGCGGGCGATGCTGGATGAGCGCTCGACCATGCGCCGGCCCGAGACGACGGGGCGGTAGATCATCGTGATGTACAACTCGTTCTGCATGATCTTCTGGCTGGAGAGCCCGTCGAAATAGGCGTCTGAAAGCTCCTGGTTGAAGCGCTGCTGGAAGAGGCTGCCGTCTTCGATGCGACGCTTGCGGCGGACGTCGTGCACCCAGAACGCGAGATTGCAGAAGTCGGGCGCGCGCAATGTCTGCAGCAGGCGGTTGAAACTGCCGTGGCGATGATCGATGTCCCACTCGTCGCGACCGACGAAGGGCAGGCCCTCCAGTCGCCACGTGAGCAGGTAGTCGCCGCCAGTCGTCTTGACGACCGAAGGCGAGACGTGGGTGGAAAACGGTATGAAGTCCGCGATTGCGGCGTCTGGAGCCAACATGGTGTCCGCCTGGTCCTGTTCGATGGCCGTCGCTGATGCCGACCTTGCGGCCTGCGGCTGCGGCGGCGGTTACGCGGAGCGCCGCACGCCGCGCTCATTGGGCGAGAACACCCACATGCCGCGGTGATGGCGCAAGTTCCTGATGCGCAGCCTGCTCGTCCAACGCAGAGCCAGCAGCCTGAAGATCATCTCGTCGCGGCGCGCCATCTGGCGCATGACCGCGATGACCAGCGGCGCCAGCAGCAGGAAGAACATGTTGAGATACAGGGCCAGCAGCAGGCACGTGCCCGCCCCCATGAAGAACGGGAGGTAGGGCACGCCCATCATCATTGCCGGTCGCGTGCAGCCGCGGAACAGCGCGTCCTTATGCATACAGCGATGGCAGCGCGTGCATCACCATGGCGACGGCGCCACCGTTGTCGCCCACCAGCATCTTGGCGATCTGCGCCGCGGCCCCGATCAGGAATCCGCCGATGAGGATGGGCGCCACGTCGGAGATGCGCTTGTGCGCGAAGGCGATCTGGTAGCCGGCGAAAATCACCGCGATGGTCACCACCGCAATCGACGCCAGGTTGAGCAGGCCGTTGATGTTCTGCAGGAAGCCGGTGACCTTGCTGTCGGTGCCGCCGAAATCCGGGGCCGCCTGGGCCAGGGCCAAGCCCGGCATCGCCAGCAGCAGCGACGTCAATCGACGGACGAAACGCCGGCGTGCGGCTGTGTTGCGATTCTGGGCGCGATTGATTCCATTCATTGCCGATCTCCTGGTTGACTGCGGGTGAATCCCTGCCCGAGGCATCGATGCCACGAGGACCTGTTGCTAGAACACGAATGCCTCGTCCACTTGCGGGGACAGCGTTGCGACGGGACCGGCGGACGACAGCGGCGCCTGCAGGCTGCCGGCGTCGGGCGATTCAGCGTCGCGACCGGCGTGAGTGCGCATGGGCAGCGGCAAGCGCGCCTTTCCGGGCGCCCTGGAGGCCGCGACCATGGCGATTGCGCGTGATGGTGGCGGCGCCATGGGCGCCTGTGCGTCCGCTGCTTGCCAGAGCGACATCACCTTGCGCACGTAACCGGTGCGGAAGCCGGTGGTGAAGTTGCCCGAGTAGTAGCAACTGAAGGCCCGGCCCCAGTCGTTCTCGGCTCGCGCGAGACAATTGGCGAGGATGCGCGCGCCGGCCTGCAGGTTCGTGCATGCGCCGAAGGCTTGCGCATACGAATGCAGGCCGTATTTGTCGAGGTTGTAGCGATTGACCTGTGCCAGGCCCAGGGAAAAGTTGTAGCCGCGGGTTTCCAGCATCCGTGCCGTGGCGATCGCCTCGGGGAGGTTGCGCGGTTGGCGGGCGAGCTTCGCCCCGACCACGCCGATGGCGAACGGATTGAACGATGACTCGACGTTGACGACGTGCTGCATCACGGCGTTCGGAACCGCCATCGCCTGGCAGTTCATGACTTCCATGTCGGGTAACACGCGCACCTCCCTGTGCAACGATCGCCTTGGCGGCGATGGCCTACCGCAATCCTTGCGGTAGATTCCCGGCGTCGTACCATCCCCTGGCGCCGTGGCGGGCATTGAACCTGCCGCCCGGAAAAAAAGCAAATGTCGCAGGGCCGGCCAATGTCGTCGGCTCGCGCAACGCATCGGGACCATCGCAATGTCGGCAGGCGGGAGCTGCGGCCGGATGGGACGGACTGCCCCGGGCACGGCCATGGCGAGGGATTGCTGTGTTATTTGGGCTGAATCGCCCACGTTATAATCGGCATTCGCCCGATTGCCTTCAGCGAGGCCCCCATGCACGCACAGACCAGCGCCACCACGCCCAACCTTGGGATGCAGGTGACGACCTTCGACAACCCGATGGGCATCGATGGCTTCGAATTCGTCGAGTTCGCCGCGCCGCAGGGGCAGGGCGACCTGCTGCGCGACTATTTCACGCGCATGGGGTTCTCTGCCGTGCTGCAGCACAGGACGCGCCCGATCACGGTGCACCGCCAGGGCGGGGTCAACTTCCTCGTCAATGAAGACCCCGATTCGTTCGCGGCCGACTTCGCCAAGGCACACGGCCCAAGCGCCTGCGGCTTCGCGATCCGTTTCCGCAAGCCGGCCGAGGACGTCTGCAGGACGGTCATCGGCAACGGCGGCGAAGCCATCGACCACAAGCCGCAGACCAAGGCGGTCGATGCGCCGGTGGTCAAGGGCATCGGCGATTGCATGCTGTACCTGGTCGACCGCTATGGCGATGCGGGCTCGATGTACGAGGACTACCTGCCGGTCCAGGGCGCCGACCAGCATCCCAAGGGCTTCGGGCTGACCTTCATCGACCACCTCACGCACAACCTCTACTTCGGCAACATGCAGAAGTGGTCGGACTACTACGAGCGGCTGTTCAACTTCCGCGAGATCCGCTACTTCGACATCAAGGGTGCCAAGACCGGCCTGGTGTCGAAGGCGATGACCGCTCCCGACGGCATCGTGCGCATTCCGCTCAACGAGAGCAACGATCCCAGGTCGCAGATCAACGAATACCTCGACGCCTACCAGGGCGAGGGCATCCAGCACATCGCCTGCTTCACCGACGACATCTATACGACGGTCGAGAGAATGCGCGACGCCGGCATTGAATTCCTCGATACGCCGGATGCGTACTTCGAGGTGATCGACGAGCGCGTGCCCAACCACGGCGAGGACGTCGCGCGGCTGGCGCGCAACGGGATCCTGATCGACGCGGACCTGGAGACCAAGCAGCGCAAGCTGCTGCAGATCTTCACCCAGAACGCGATCGGCCCGATCTTCTTCGAGATCATCCAGCGCAAGGGCAACGAGGGTTTCGGCGAAGGCAATTTCCAGGCGCTGTTCGAGAGCATCGAGCGCGACCAGATCAAGCGCGGCGTGCTGTAGGGCGGGTCTCGACCCGCCGCACGCATCGACAATCCACAGTCGGCGGGTCAAGACCCGCCCTACGGAATCGCAATGGAATCGAACGGGTATCAGTCGGGATTCGGCAACAGCTTCGCCACGCAAGCCATTGCGGACACGTTGCCGGTCGGTCGCAACTCGCCACAGCGCGTCGCGCATGGGCTGTACGCCGAGCAGTTGTCCGGCACCGCGTTCACTGCGCCACGCAGCGAGAACCGCCGCAGCTGGTTGTATCGCATCCGCCCGGCCGCGATGCACGGAACGTTTGCGCCGTTCGCATCAAGTGGAAATTTCCACAATGATTTCGGCGACGGTCCGGTGACACCCGACCAGTTGCGCTGGAATCCGCTACCGATGCCGGAGTCGCCGACTGACTTCGTCGACGGCCTGCTGACGATGGCCGGCAATGGCTCGCCGGCTGCGCAACAGGGTGTCGGCATCCATGTCTACGCCGCCAATCGCGACATGGAAGGGCGCTTCTTCTACGACGCCGACGGCGAGTTGCTGGTCGTGCCGCAGCATGGTCGCCTGCACATCGAGACGGAGCTGGGCGTGCTCGACATCGAGCCGCAGGAGATCGCCGTCATTCCACGCGGCGTGCGGTTCCGCGTGGCCCTGCCCGACGGCAGCGCGCGCGGTTATGTGTGCGAGAACTTCGGTGCCCTGCTGCGCCTGCCCGACCTCGGCCCGATCGGCAGCAATGGCCTGGCCAATCCCCGCGATTTCCTGTCGCCCAATGCCGCGTTTGAGGACAGCGAAGGCGACTTCGAGCTGGTCGCCAAGTTCCAGGGCCATTTGTGGCGCGCCCACATCGGCCATTCGCCGCTGGACGTCGTCGCGTGGCACGGCAACTACGCGCCCTGCAAATACGACCTGCGCCGCTTCAACACGATCGGCTCGATCAGCTTCGACCATCCGGACCCGTCGATCTTCCTGGTGCTGACCTCGCCGACGGATACGGCGGGCGTGGGCAACATGGATTTCGCGATCTTCCCGCCGCGCTGGCTGGTGGCACAGGACACGTTCCGGCCGCCGTGGGTCCATCGCAACATCGCCAGCGAATTCATGGGCCTGATCCACGGCGTGTACGACGCCAAGGCCGAGGGATTCGCACCAGGCGGGGCCAGCCTGCACAACTGCATGACCGGGCATGGCCCGGATGCGGCGACTTTCGAGAAGGCCAGCAACGCCGACCTGTCGAAACCCGACGTCATCGCCGACACCATGGCCTTCATGTTCGAGACGCGCGGCGTGATTCGTCCGACGCAACAGGCGCTCGACGCCACCCATCGCCAGCGCGACTACCAGGCCTGCTGGGCGGGGCTGCAGAAGCACTTCCGCGCGCCTGGATGATGGCTCGCGCCCGGCAAGCCGGGTTCGCGCTAGGCTCGGCGTTTCCTCCCACACGGAATCCTTCGATGCGCCACGCATTCGTGCTCCCGCTTCTCATCGCCTCGTCGTTTGCCACGCTCGTGCTGGGCGCCTGCAATCGGCAGCAGGACGCCAACACGCCAGCGGCGGCGCCCGCGCCTGCTTCGGTCGCGCCCCCCGCCGCGGCAAGCGTTGCCATCGCCGCGCCCGCCGCCGCCACGCGCACGGCGACTTTCAAGGGGTATGGCGAGCTCGCCTTCGGCATGCCATCGAAAGAAGTCAGGGAGACCTGGAAGGGGCCGCTGAACGGAAACGCGCCCGCGAATCCCGGGGGCTGCTACCAGCTCGCGACCGACCCCGCTGCACCCCCGGCGCTGTCGCTGATGATCGAGGGCGACAAGCTGGTGCGTTACGACGTGCGCAGCGATGCGCAGGTTGCCCCCGGTGGCGGCAAGGTCGGGTTGGGCATCGACGAGATCCGCAAGCTCTACGACGGACGCGTGCGTGAGCAGCCCGACAAGTCCGTGCCCGGCGGCATGGATCTGCGCGTGGGTGCGGACGACGACAGCGGCAGCGCGTTGATCTTCCAGACGGACGCCGCCGGCAAGGTCACGTCCTGGCGCGTTGGACAATCGCCGGCGGTGGATGACGTGGAAGGGTGTTCCTGAGGCCATCGTCCGGCCGCGGTCCCTCCTGCGCGCCGCGGCCGCCAGGCACGGGACCGCTAGACTTGCGGTACCCGTCGCAGGATCACGCCAGCATGTCCCCGACCGTCCGCCGCCTTTGCGGCATGTTGGCCGCGCCTGTCCTGCTGGTGATACCCGGCCTGGCATCCGCGGCGACGGTCGCGCGGCTCGACCTGACCAGCCATTGGGCGGGGTACGCGGCGATCGCGCTGTTCGTGCTTGCCTACGTCATGGTCGTGCTGGAGGAGTTCACCCACCTGCGCAAGTCGCAGCCGGTGATGCTGGCCGCAGGCGTGATCTGGGCGCTGTTGGCCG